>JBGOXH010000167.1:0-6411 GCA_041479075.1 Bacteroidia bacterium
TATAAAGGAACATATACTGAAATATATTCCATTTCCACGACCATTTCTGTCTGAGAATATTCACTTTTTGTCAGATCAGCAAGATTTATGAATGCCATATTATTCATTCTTCGGCCGGTGAGATTACGATAAAAAATATCTTCGCGTGAAGTCGCCATAAGAAATCCATTCAGATCATAGATGTTTATATCTGTGTTAAATACATTTGAAAGATTTACCAGAAGCTCATTCAAAGATGAACTTGTACTGTTTCTCCAATCAGCAGAAAGACGTTTTTCTCCCGAAAACCTGTTGTCAAGTTCAATATAAATCGAGTTCAGCTTTTCGGTAATATTCTCATAATGTTTTGATTTGTACTCCTTTATAGTAAGAAATGCGATTACGATACCGATTAAAATAAAGGAGAACAGAAGGATACCAATAAATGATAACTGAAGCTTCTGCCTGAAATTCAGACTGGGTACTCCGCTTACTACAGGCCGCTTCATCATCAGCAACAACAGGTTGGTAAAAATGAAAATATATGTAAACAAATAAGCAAAAGAGATTATAATATTTCCTGGGCTTAATTTAGGCCTGCTTATCATAACTGTTGCATTCCCGTTCCTGTAGAGGACATGATTAAAGCCTTCAAGATTAAAAATCCTGTAGTCCAGGTTTTTGTCAACATATTCCACATCTGTTTTGCTATATGCGAATTCACCTGACTTGAGAACAATTTCGCCATTTATATACTTGGCAAAAGAATAATCTTTCAAACCTGAATATCCGCGGAACTTCTTATCAAGGAGAAGTTCGGAATATCCGGGTTGAAATACATTTATATCGCTGTAAAGTTCTATAAATAACCCGTTTGTGATTCCCGGTTTTTTATCAAAGAACAGCTTGCCAAGATAATAAGATCTCCCTCCCTGATTATCGATAAAATAGAAGTTTGTACCTGTAAGCTGATGACCATATTTCCGTGTTCTTTCATCAAAAAAACCAAAACAGTTTTGTGGCTCATTTTCAACCTGATCCATCAATCTGAGAGATTCATCTTTCCTGCATAAAAAAATGCGTAACTTAAAGTTGCCCCAGTAACCGTTAAAATAAGTATCGTGCAGATAGCTATAAATATTATCAAAATCATTCTGATAGAATATATCGACATTCATCATCTCATCGAGGATTGTATCGTTATCAATTTCATTCCACAAGTCAAGAAGCAGGTGCTCAGCTTCCGGATCGTTCTCTGTAGAGAATGAGAGTGCCTGTATCTTAAGGTTTCCTGTAGTTTTCTTCTCAGAAAGAACTGTTATTATATATAAAGTATACAATCCGAGAATCAGCGAAAAGACGACTGACATGCTGAATAATCCGGTTTTTCTGTTTCCTGCCAGCCAGATTGAAACAATTATGCCGGTAATTAAAACGGAAACAACAAAAAATGACCGTGGATCTCTGAAAAAGATTATAACGACTGCAATCAGAGAGATCAGGACTGAAGGAACGATAACTTTTAAACTAAGTTGATTGCCAACCTGATAGGCTTTAAGAATGAAAAACAGGGGTATAATGAACAGCAATACTATGCTTGTAAATCCGGCTAAACTATAAAAACTCAATTTCAAAACTTTATAAGTCTCAAAGCTGATGTTTGAGTCCGTAACAAGCCGGCTGAAAAGAATATGAAACAGGCTGATTAAAACTGTGCTGGTGGTAAGCATCAGTGTAATAACCAGATAACCATTTGCCTGTTTTTCTTTCAGAAGCAATGGCACAGGCAAATACCTGTAAATAATATAGGCAAAAATCGAAGCAAGGATACTCAATAAAAGTAAATGTCCTAATGAAGGAATAAAACTGTTCAGTGAGAACACATATTGTGAAAATAATCCTGTTCTTTGCACTACACCAGGCTTTCCCGTAAGAAGTATTATAGCGTATAAAGCTGAAAAAATAACCAGGCAAACAAAAATACCGGGGATATTCTTTCTTTTGTTTGCCAGGATTTTTACCAGGTCAAGTGTCAATAAAATAATAAGTGCAAAGACTGCTGCATATAATATTAATGGTATGGAAATCAAAAATGTATTGTTTTTTACTTCCGGAAATGAAAGTGAAAACAGATATTCATTTTTGTTATTGTATACTTTATATTCTGTTGCATTTTTATCAGTCGTAAATCCAAAGTTTTCCGGGACCCTGAAATATTTCTCAAACCCGTTTTTTACTATATCGTTTTCGAAGCCATAATCGGTTCTTACCCTGAGAAGCCCGACAATCATTTCATTACCAGCCTGGATGGTCTTTGGCAGGAACCAGCCATTTTGCAGAAAAATCAGGGGTTTCGCGAATAACGAGTCATCCTGGATTAAAGGTACATCAAAGCTGTTATTGGACCAGTAAATAAGCTTGTTATCAATGTATTCCAGGATTGTTATTTCGTTCTGCTCTGCAAGTGAAAAGAGATTGCTTTCAGAAACTGAACCATGCGGTTCTCCTCTTGCTATTATAGGTTTCAGCCCGTTAAGGCAGTCCTGCATTATTTTTTCCTTTTCATGGAGAATTTTGTTGAACCTCTTTGTCCGAAAATGGTACTCATAATCAGTAAAGTATAACGACTCTGTTGCCCAAGCCAGTAAAACCAGAACTACAGTTAAAATAACAAGAAATAATCTGCGTTTGTTTTCATTCATAACCTGCAAATTATGACTTATTCATGATGATAAGGTTCACCTTTAAAAATTGAAAATGCCCTGTAAATCTGTTCAAGAAACAATAACCGTACCAGCTGATGCGGGAAAGTCATCTTTGAAAGCGAAAGTTTGTAATCGGCAACTTCTTTGACTTCTTCAGAAAAGCCCCATGATCCTCCTATTACAAACACCACTCGCTTCCCCGGTACCATTGATCTCTTTTCAATCCACTCGGCAAATTCCACAGTTCTTAATTCCTTTCCTTTCTCATCGAGAAGAACGACAAAATCATCTTTCCCTATTGATTGTAAGATTCTTCTACCCTCTTTAGTCTTTTGTTCCTGAACCGGAATATTACGGCTGTTTTTCAGATCAGGAAGAGTAATAATCTCAAAACTGCAATATTTTCTGATACGTGCTGAATAAATTTCAACACCTTCAGATACATGTTTTTCAGTCGTTTTACCGGTCTGCATTAAAGCTATCTTCATAAATATTGGCTCGACTTTTGTGCATAAAAATATCTGCACGGGCTTATTTACAAAAATATAATTAATAACGTGCCCGTGCAATTATAATTATATAGAAAAGAAAGAACCGTTTTCTATTATGAAATTAGTTAAATTTGTGAGGTAATGACTTTGAAAGTCGGTAAAAGTTGAATTAAATGAAATTCTTTAAAATTTTCCTGGTAACAGTTTTTCTTCTAATCAGTTTTCATCTTTCAGCACAGGAGCAGACAAAGATCCCCGGAGGAATTGCTATCGCCTTTAAAGCCGGCAATGCTGCTGAACTGTCGAAGTACATGAATTCTACAGTTGAGCTTCTTCTGATTGATAAAGAAGACTTCTATAAAAAGAATGTTGCTGAAGCTATTTTAAAAGATTTTTTTAATTCATATCCGACAAAAGATTTTATTATACGATTTCAGGGGGCAAAGAATGACCTTCAATATGCCATCGGAAATTTAAAAACCGAAAGGGGTGATTTCAGAGTCTATTTCCTTTTGAAAAAAGTCGGCCAGGAATTACTAATTCAACAGATTCGCATAGAAATCGAAAATGGAAAATAGAGTTCTCAGGGAATTTATCCTAAGAAGTGTAGGAGAAGATCTGGGAGATGGCGACCACTCTTCTCTTGCATGTATCCCATGGGAAGCTACAGGAAAAGCAAATCTGCTTATTAAAGAAGAAGGAATTCTTGCTGGTGTCCAAGTCGCCAGAGAAGCATTTTCAGCTATCGACAAGGATCTTACCTGCGAAATCTATATTGAGGATGGCAGTAAGATAAATCCCGGAGATATTCCATTTAACATCAGCGGGAGACAACAATCTATCCTGAAATCAGAAAGGCTGGTGCTTAATATCATGCAGAGAATGAGCGGAATAGCAACAAGCACAAATCAGTATGTCACCCTGATCAAAGGATTTAAAGCCAAAATTCTGGATACCCGCAAAACGACTCCAGGGTTAAGGTTCCTCGAAAAAGAAGCTGTAAGAATCGGCGGAGGACTGAACCATCGGATGGGCTTGTTCGATATGATAATGCTTAAGGACAACCACATCATCTATGCCGGAGGTATTGAAAAAGCAATAGAAAAAACAAGGGATTATTTAAAGAAAAACAACCGAAAGCTTAAAATTGAGATCGAAGCCAGAAACCTTGAGGATGTCAACAAAATTTTGTCAGTAGGCGGTATAAACCGGATCATGCTCGATAACTTCAGCATTGAAGATACTGTAACAGCTGTAAAGCTGATTTCAGGAAGATATGAAATTGAATCTTCAGGTGGAATAACACTCGATACAGTCAGATCTTATGCAGAATGCGGTGTCGATTTTATTTCGGTTGGTGCTCTCACACATCATATCCGGAGCCTCGATATGAGCCTGGAAGCCATTTAGGCTAAACAAGTAATAAGGTAAAAAAAGATCCAGACTGTCAGCCGCAATGAAGAAACTGCCTGACCAGATTGTTTATCTCTTCGTTCTTATTATAGAGCTTTTCACTCAGGTTTTTGTCATCAAAAGCTTTTAGCCTGGCAGCAACATTATCTATCACACCTGCCGGGAATATCCCATCCTTTTCAAAAAACTCCCGCTTTGAAAGAAGTGCTTCTGCAGATTCCCAGCAGGAAGCAGGCAGAGACTCAAGTTTCTTTCCCCTGGTTTTACTTTCAGTGCTGAAAATATTATAATCGACATACAGATCTTCAGCTTTCTTCAGAGCATCTGTCATTTCCAGACCATGCTCAATTGCAACAATAAGAGCTGCAAATAATTTGTATATGTCGGCAGATCCGTCCGGAGATCTTAACTCAACTGTCTGTTTTGTCGGCATATCCTGAAAATCAGATGTATCCGCAGGATTTGCATCTTTTATCATGTTCATTGCGCCATTCCACCCAAGCGGAACTCTGATAAGTACAGACCGGTTCCGGTCGCCCCAGCAGATATTGGTAGGAGCCTCCTGGTGCGGTACAAGACGCAGATAGGAAGTAGGGATTGTATTTCCAAATGCCGTAAGAGCTTTTGAGAGATAGAGTATTCCTGCCATCATCTTTCTTGCAGTCTGGCTTAGCTTGCCCTCTTCAATCATAATGTTCTTCCCGTCCTTTTCAAGCATCATATGTATATGCATGCCTGAACCTGCATTACCGACTGTGATCTTGGGAGCAAAACTTACCTCAACTCCATATTTATGCCCCAGTATTCTTAAAATCCATTTTGAAATAAGTAGTTGATCTACAGCTTTATCCGGTTCAACAGGCAGGAATTCAATCTCATGCTGCTCATAATCATAATCATCCTTAGTAAAACTGCCTACCTCGGAATGACCATATTTTATTCTGCATCCGGCCCTTGCGCATAATTCAAGAGCTTCAATTCTCAAATCTTCAAATTTGGCAAAGGGTTTTGACTGATGATACCCTTTCTGGTCAGCCAATGGATACAGTTTATTATGCAACGATTTAATATAGTATTCCAGCTCGCCGAATGTTCTTAGTTTAAATCCCGTTTTTTTTGTGAATCGTGCATAAGCTTTTCTGAGTATGTATTCCGGTGCGCTTTCAAGCGGATTCCCGTTGTTATTATAAAATGAACATAGTATTTCCAGTGCAGGTGTATTTGTAAAAGGATTTACAAAAGCTGTACGATACCGGGGAATAACATAAAGATCGCTTGAACCTGATCCGACAAATGAGAAAAGACTTGATCCGTCAACTCTCTCACCAGCAGTAAGTATCGATACAAGATGATCTCTGCTGTACGGCATAAAATTGAGCGATTTCAACTTTCCGTCTTCAGCAACATATCTGAAATTGATCATCGAAATGCCCCTGGCTTCGATGAATTTTATAATATCATCGCGTGTGAAATCCTGTGAAGGTTTTTGAAGGAACTGAACCAGCTCATTTGGGTTCATAAGTATATCATTGTTTTTCATAGAATGATAATTATATCCGGTCAGCAAAAGTAAGTATTTAAACGGAACAGGGAATGCTAAAAATCATAAACTGCTCGATCCGCACTGATTGAATGACCTAATTATTTTTTTCATTACATTTGGCACAGTAAAAGAGCCAATGATGAAAAAATGGATAATTCTTCCTTTCCTCCTTTTTCTTTTCAGCTGCAATAATCAACAACAGGACACTTATCTTACACCTGAAAAAGCAAAGCAGTATTTTAAAAAGATTGAGGCTGCTTGCAACAAGGATAATGGGAAA
>JBGOXH010000035.1:0-15514 GCA_041479075.1 Bacteroidia bacterium
AAAATAGTAACTCAAAAAATAACACCCTTAGGAGTATAATTATATATATTAGAAAAACAAAATGGTTAAATATTTAGGGAAATATCTTTATGTGCACTTTTAACAGCTCGGATAATTGCGTGTTGAATTACTATTTTTGTGTCCCCTATACTGTCCCCCAGAAAATCAAAAACCCTCTAATGTATTGAATTAAAGGGTTTTATTGTTTCATTGTGTGGGCCCAGCTGGGATCAGGGCCGAGCGTTAAGAAAATGCCCTGTGGGCATTTTTAGCGAAGGAGCCAGCCTGTCGCGAGGGCTCGATCAGAGTGAGAAAAGATAATTATAACAGTTTGATTTTCTTCAAAATCCATCCTTCTTTGACCACTTCAAAATAAGGTCTGATAACACTTAACATACATAACTAAACAACAAGGATTTAATCCCAACTTTTAGAGGTCAAATTGGAATGGCCAGAGATGGTTGAAGCCACTGGCTTTTCCATTTTAAATGAAGATTTTTAAAAAAGAATGGTGATTGCTGTGAAATAGAATTCTATTTGCAGCGTTTGCGGTCTCATTTACGTATCAGTTGTATAACCGGTTTTAATTACAGACTTGAGATTATTAATAAAAACAGAGAAACTTTAAACTAATATTAAAGAATATGAAAAACGCTGTTAAAACATCAATTTTGCTCCTCGTCCTGGCAGCCTCCATATCCGGTTGCATGGACAGGACAGTGGAACGGATAACTTATACGGCCAATGTACCCGTATATATGTCGTTCGCCGAATTCCGGACCAGCTTTCAGAAGAGCGATACTATTGAGATAACACATCCCGGCAAAATGTACTTTAAAGACGGGTACCTGTTTATTAATGAATATGGTAAGGGAATCCATGTCATTAACAATTCTGATCCCGCAAATCCGCAGAAGGTAGCTTTTTACAAAATATTGGGAAATGTCGATATGGCAATAAAAGATAATATTCTTTATGCCGACAGCTACATTGACCTTGTTGCAATCGATATAACCGATATCAACAATCCTAAAGAGATAGGGCGTCTCACGAACATCTTCCCCGAGGTTGTGCCTGAAGGCGACATGTGGTACCCCTATGCCATGGTCGATAAAACAAAAGGTGTAATAATTGACTGGGAAATAAAAACCATAACCGAGGAATGTGATCCGGGCTCCTCCTGGGGGGGATACATATACCGTGGAGACCTTATGTTAATGACATTTGCAGAGTCCGGAGTCAATTGGTCAGCCGGTGCAGGAACAGGAGGCTCAATGGCCAGATTTATGCTCAACAACGATTTCCTTTATCTGATTTCATATCCCTGGATGCTTAAGACTGTCGATGCTAAAGCAGCAGATAAAATGAGCGTGGTCGACAGCATCGCTGTTCCGCGCAGCATGGAAACGCTGTTCAAGGTCGAAGATAAATTATTTGTGGGAACAACTTCCGGAATGCTCATTTACGACATTTCCAACGCGGCACAACCCAGGCAGATATCATCATACGATCATCTTACCGCCTGCGACCCGGTGGTTGTCGATGGGCAGTACGCCTACGTCACACTGCGTACGGGTACCAGGTGCACCAACGCACAAAACCTGCTTGAGGTGATTGACATTTCATCCATTGCAAATCCCTATCTTGTGAAGTCATACCCGTTGTTCAACCCTCATGGCTTGGGTGTTGACGGCAACCTGCTCTTCATCTGCGACGGTAAGGCAGGACTGAAGATTTACGATAAATCGGACCCCCTGGCAATTATTACCAACCAGGTGGCATATTATCCGGATTTTGACACATTCGATGTAATCCCCATGGATGGCATACTGATGCTCACAGGCGAGAAAGGAATCTATCAGTACGACTATTCAGATCCGGGAAACATAGTACAGATAAGTCACATTACAATTGTCGGGGACAGGAAGTAATACCATGGATATCAAAAGGACCATATTTGCCTTCCTGTTTCTTTTAACAACATTTACTGTTTCGGCTCAGAAACGTGAACGGCAGGAGGTTGTGCTTAACGATGGTACCGTGATAGCGGGGACCATCATAGCCGACTCATCAGACTTCCTGAAAGTCAGGATAAAAAGGCCACAGGTAATAACACTGAATAAATCGCAGGTTTATTCAACCGGCAGGGTCAGGCGAAGCGTGGTCAATCCTGCTGAAATCCGAGGCTATTCGATCAGGTTATCAGCATCACTTCTTGCAGGACGCAACATATTCGGCAATAAAGGGAGCATGAGCATACATCTCTCAAACGGTTACCAGTTCAGGAACGGTTTCGAAGCAGGCTTCGGCACCGGCATTGAAGAACTCGATGTTTTGGTAATGCCGGTTTACGGCGAACTGAGGTTCCGGCCGCTGAAAACAAGATTGTCTCCCTTTGTATGGATGAAAAGCGGCTACGGATTTCCGTTGAATGACAGGGCCGGAGGAGATTATTACTACTATGACTATTATCCGGAATCAAAAGGCGGGATGATGTTCAACGCTGGAGCGGGTTTAGCGCTTTATTCATGGAACCGGATTGCAATCAGCATCGGAATTGGTTACCGTTACCAGAAGTTAATATTCGGGCAGAAAAACATTTGGAGCCAGGAATCACAAAATGAACTTATTACGCATTTTAAAAGGATTGAGGTGCAGTTTGGTTTTATTTTCAGGTAAGTAAATAAATGTGAGAAAAAACATCATAAAAACATCCTAATTAAGTTATTTTGAATGAGCTTAAACAGGATGCGGCTAATGGGCATGCAGGAAAAGAATGAGCAGGAACTGTCAGACCTGGAACTTATCAGTCGTTGTTCGGAAAGGGATGTCCGTGCACAGGAACTGCTTTACAGGCGTTACTTCTCATTTGCCATGTCGGTGGCCGTAAGGTACACTTGCAACGAGGGCGAAGCGATGGAAATTGTGAATGACAGCTTTATGAAGGTACTTGAAAAAACAGGTGAATTTGCCAGCTCCAGGCCTTTTCGGTCGTGGTACAGAAGGATAATTGTCAATTCGGCTATTGACAATTACCGTCGGAATGCAAAACATTCGTCTCATCTTCAGATAAGCGATATCGAAGCAACGGAAGAACAGGAACCTGAAATAGATGCAACTCTTTCAGCTGGCGACATTCTTCACCTGTTCAGCCAGCTGCCTGAGAACTTCAGGGTAACCTTTAACCTGTTCGAGATCGAGGGTTATTCCCATAATGAGATAGGGCAAAAGCTTGGAATCACTGAATCGAGTTCGCGTTCGAACCTGACCCGGGCCAAGAAGATGCTCAGGGAACTTTACATTAAGAATTACAATCCCGTTAAAAGAACCAATGAAGCTGTTTGACGACATATTCAGAGAAAACGTCGATAAGGCATTCACCGGCTATAATGCCGACCACCTGGCCGATAAGGGATGGAATTCGTTTATGGCAGCCAGGAAGAAAGAGAGAAAGCTTAAAGCAATTGTAATACCTCTTTGGGCTAAAGCTGCATCAATAGCCCTGATCGTCGGAACAGGTGCCTTAATTACTTACCTGACAATTAACCGGCACACCGCTGAAGAAAAACTCTCTTTATCGGAAACAGAATCGAAAATGGAGATACCCGTGACAGTACATTCCGGATCTGCAAATCCCGCGTCAACGGTAATTGCAAAGAAATACGACCCGGGAAAGGAAAACAGTGAGATAAGGCATGCGGACAACCTGAAGGCAAAAGCTTTTTCAAAACAGCCTTCAGCAGAAGAACAGTTGAATCGGGCGATAGCCCAGGCGCCTGCTTATACAGACGTCCAGCCTGTTATCGCAGAAAACAAGTTATTGCCGTCTGAAGATACAATAAACCTTACTTTTAAAGAGATACTAAAGGAATTACCCTATGGAGAACCTGAAGAAACAGCCGTCAGTGAAGAGAAGAAACGATTTGGTAAGACCACATTTATGACCGGTCTGTCGGGAGTGCTGGCGAATGTCAAAAATGCTTCGTCTGCGGCGCCCGGAGTTTCGGTAGGCATCTACGTGGAGCAAAAGATCACAAAAAGGTTTTCATTCAGATCAGGATTGGCCCTGGCTGTAAACTCGCTTGGCGTTGACAATAAAAGCGGAAATTTAGAGTCAGCCTACTCTGTTCCTCTTCTCGACGGCAACAGCGGAACACCCGATTCCTATAACGGTGAGCTGAGAATGATTACCATGGAATTACCCTTGAACATCGTATTCAAAGCGTTTGAAAGGAAGCGTTCAGGGATTTACTTATCCGCAGGAGCATCAACAATGGTTTATTTAAACCAGAAGTTCACATGCGATTTCGTTAACGAGTACACACAGGAGTATTTCAATGCAATAACCGGTTCAATGTCTTACGAAAAAAGATCTTCAACGGTTACCGTAAACAACAGCTATAGTGCATTTAACCATACTGACTATTTCGGTCTTGCCAACTTTTCGGCTGGTTACTCCCATCTCTACGGAAAAACTTCAACACTGCAGATTGAACCCTTCATACAACTTCCTCTCGGCGACCTTACTGTCCTTAATCTTCGTGTGCGTTATGGAGGAATATCGATAAAGATCCGTTTTGGCGGTAAAATCCAATGACCCGGATTTACTTTCGCTGTCTCCGTGCAACATAAATCAAAAAACCCGCCGTCGTCCCGATACATCGGGACTATTGCGGGCGAAGGTGGGCCCAGCTGGGATCGAACCAGCGACCCCCTGATTATGAGTCAGGTGCTCTAACCATCTGAGCTATGGGCCCCAATAAAATAACAGTTGCTGGTTGCTGGTTCCTCGTTACTGGTTAATTGTTGATTTATTTTAATTTTTTCAATAATCTTTGAATAACCAACATGCTCAATTTCAGTCAACTAGCAACAAGCAACAAGTAACGAGCAACTAGTTATTAAACGGACTGCAATATTAAATATTTGAATCTAATTATGCAAGAACCCTGAAAAAGAATATCCGCTACTTTTCTTTCCTTAAATGCGACATCAACACATTTACCGCCTCATCCATATCCTGACCAAAAGTGAGAATGCCCGCCCTGTCGCCGGCCATAATTATTATTCTTTTTTCAATTACATCTGATTCGGAGAAAAGCCTGAAAATATCTTTTGCCAGGCCTGTTGTACCATAATCCATAGAAGGATTCGTAGTAGGAACTTTGTAAATCAATTCATTCCAGAGATCAATACTGTGAACATGTACAACAGCATTTGCCCCCGGATCGGCCAGGTAAATTGCCGCATGTGTCAGTGATTCCGAAGAAGCTTTCAGCGGGCCGACACACTGAACAGCATTATCATCAATATTAAAAGAGTTGACTTTTACATAATGTCCGGGTTCAAGCTCGGGGATCTCACCTGTGGCGGAGCCTGTTATGACAAACTGATTTCCTCCCCTGATCCGCAAGCTCAGGTTACCAAATCCCACACCATTTTCATAGGCGCCTATGAGGTCCATATTATAAAGTATTTCCCGCCAGTAATTTATTATTTCATACTGATCGTCAGAAATGACAGACCCTGACTGACTCCAGTGACAGTTGAATTTTACTACCCCTTCCATTTCATTTAAAATTATCTGAGAACATTTTAATTATTTCTTTTTCATCGGGCTTACAAATACCCTTTTCTGTAATTAAACCCGTAATATATTTTGCCGGTGTAACATCAAATCCAAAGTTAACAGCTTTAGTGTTATCCGGACAAATACGAACAGATTCTATTTTCCCGCCCGCAATACCCGAAATAGTCGTAACCTCCTCCGGATCACGCTCTTCGACAGGTATTTCAGCTATTCCGTTATTTATTTTAAAATCAATTGATGTTGATGGGAATATTGAGTAAAAAGGAATTTTGTTATCAAATGCCGCCAGCGCTTTAAGGTATGTTCCGATCTTATTCGCCACATCTCCTTTCCGGGTTGCACGGTCACAACCCACAAAAACAAGATCGACCATACCATGCTGCATCAAATGACCACCGGTATTGTCTGAAATAAGTGTATAGGGAACACCGGCCTGGCCTAATTCCCACGTCGTCAGCCTGGCGCCCTGGTTTCTTGGACGGGTCTCATCGACCCATACATGAACCGGAATGCCTTCCTCATGAGCAAAATAAACAGGAGCTGTAACGGTCCCGTAATCAATACATGCCAGCCAGCCGGCATTGCAGTGAGTTAGAATATTTACCGGCTCTCCCTTCTTTTTGTTACTTACTTTTTTAATAAGAGATAATCCATGTTTCCCTATCTGCCTGCAATTTTCCTTTTCCTTTTCGCAAATCTCAATAGCAGCGTTTAGTGCTGTATCGGATAAAGATCTTACCGAAAAGCTGTAATTCAGCTTTTTCATTACATAATTTATTGCCCATGAGAGATTTATCGCAGTCGGCCGGCATGAAGCAAGATATCTTGCCGCATTTTCAAGATGAAGACGGATATTTGTTGCCGGACCTATTTCAAGCGTTGCGAGATAAATTCCAAATGCTCCTGCCGCACCAATAAGAGGAGCTCCCCTGATTGTCATGTCTTTAATTGCAAAATAGACATCGTCAACCGAACGAAGCTCTCTGATCTCAAAAAAGAATGGCAATTTTTGCTGATCTATTACTCTGATTATTGTAGGGTCAGATTCATCAAGCCAGATACTCTGATAATTTTTATCGCCGACCAGCATTAATATGAACTTATCGTTTATAAAAATAGTCAATATCAAAAATACAAAATTTCAAAGGATATTCTTTTAATTGAGTATCAGCAATCATGAGTAATGTGAAGAATAAAAGGTTCAAATTCTTTCACCCCCAAACCCCCCAAGGGGGGCTTTTTAACTCTCTGTTTTTCAGTAAGTCCCCCCTGGGAGATTCAGGGGTAGATAGTAAAAGAGGGACTTTTTCAACACCCCCAATCTCTTTAAAAATACGGGAAGAAAGCACCTTTCGAATAATCGACCAAATAATTCGAAAATTTTGAACTGAATAATTTATGTTATAAATTTGTAAAGAATAATTCTAAATCCCCAATAACGAGATATATGGTTAATAAAGAGGAATTTAGGAAGAAGATCATCATTACTGCAGGACAGATTTTCAGCCATTACGGGTTTAAAAAAACCACCATGGATGAAATTGCCAGTGCCCTTAAAATGGGTAAAAGTTCTATTTATTACTATTTTAAAAGCAAGGAAGAAATATTTGAAGCAGTCGTATTATATGAAGCCAATTTACTTAGAAATGAGCTTACTACAACGATAAAATCGGTTGAATCGCCTGTCGAAAAAATCAGAAATTATGTTTTTGTCAGAATGAAATCGTTCGAAAAACTGTCGAACTATTATAATGCAATCTTTGATAAGAACCTTGATCATTTTGAATTTATTGAAAATATTCGTGCAAAATATGACCGTGAAGAACTTGCGATATTAAGATTATTACTTTATCACGGAGCACGAAAAAAGGTCTTTAATGTAACGAACAGCGAATATACGGCACTGGCAGTTCAGACGACCCTTAAAGGGTTGGAAGTTCCACTGTTCTGGAAGAAAAAAGAGCTTCATCTTGAAGACAGGCTGAATGCAATTCTGGATGTACTTTTCAACGGAATTCTGAAGAAATAGATTACTTTTTTATTTCAGCTCTTACTTTATCTCTCAGGCTCACATACAGCCATAAGAATCCCAGAACAATAAAAGGGATACTTAATTTTTGACCATAATTAAGAGTCATACCTTTTTCAGCAGGAACCTGAACTTCTTTTAAGAATTCAATAAAAAAGCGGGCAATAAAAATAAGTATCAAAGCGAGGCTAATCAGCAGACCCTGGATATGACGGCCTTTTTTTCTCCAGTAAATCCAGAACAGGAGAAAAAATATAAAGAGATAAGCGAGCGCCTCATAAATCTGAGTCGGATGTTTAGGTACATGTTCTCCAGCATGCAGAAAAACAAAACCCCAGGGAACTGTTGTTTCCACCCCATAAATTTCAGAGTTCATCAGGTTCCCCATCCTGATAAAAAAGCCCGATAACGCAACCACAATCGCAATACGGTCTATTATCCAGTCATAATCTTTTTTCTCTTTAATTGCAAAGAAGCCCAGTGCCACTAAAATACCAAGTGCAGCACCGTGGCTTGCCAGTCCTCCTTCCCATATCTTTAAAATTTTGAGAGGATGTGCGTTATAATCTTCAGGCTCGTAGAAAAAGCAATGTCCGAGCCTTGCACCAACCACTACACCGATAACCATATAAATAGTCAGTCTGTCGAGAAATGCCTCATCAAGATTTTCATTTTTAAAGATTTTATTCATTATAATGTATCCGAAAAGAAATGATGAGGCGAAAAGCAAACCATACCATCTGACAGCGAATGGCCCTATGCGGAAGATTTCAGGATTAACGTCCCAGGGAATAATTAATAGATGCATGTTAAGAAAAATAATATGATCGCCAAAGGTAGAAAATAAGTAATAAACAGAGTGCCTAAAGTGAGCTAAAATTTTTAGTAACTAAAGTTAATGTAGCTGATAGATTGCAGCGAGACAAAAATGATGTAAGTTTGTAATTCACAAAATCGAATTGCTTTAATGAACTCAGGCAAGTCAAGCCATACAATCGTTGATCTACTTGTATTAATCCTGATTGCAGGGTGTGCGAAAATAGCCTCACCGACCGGAGGGCCAAAAGATTTGAACCCGCCGGAAATAGTGAAAAGCAATCCGGTCAATGGTGTAACAAATTTCAAAGGGGATAAAATTGTTATAACCTTTAATGAGTATGTTGTTCTTGATAAGATAAATGAGAAATTCATGGTTTCGCCTCCGATGAAAAAGAAACCGCAAATTTCTCTGAAAAGGAAAAATGTGATTATTGAATACGACGAAGAACTCAAAGATAGTACCACATATACATTTTATTTTCAGGATGCAATAAGAGACCTGAATGAATCAAACCCAATTGACAATTACCAGTTTGTTTTTTCTACAGGTCCGGTAGTTGACTCCCTGTCTGTCACCGGGAATGTATATAATGGTTTTAGTTTGAATCCTCCTGAAGAAACGTCGGTTTTACTTTACAGGGAGCTTGCAGATACAGCTGTCATAAAACAGCTTCCTGCATATATTTCAAGGGTCGATAAAAAAGGGTACTTCCGTATCGACAATGTCAAAAAAGGTACATACAGACTTTATGCACTGAAAGATGGTGACAACAGCAAGAATTTTAATCTTGCTGATGAAGAATTTGCATTCATGAATACCCCGATTGAAGTAACCGCTGAAAATAATTTTCTGCCAATAGTGAAAGATACTGTAAAAGTGAAAAAACCATTGACAAAAGAGCAAAAAGAAACTGCTGATACTATCATAAGAACAGGAGAATATCAGCTCATTTTATACAAACCTGAAAAGAAATTACACTATCTTACCTCTTCAACGAGAAGCCAGCAGTACAAATTAGTTTATACTCTCTCTTTACCACCAGATTCTCTTGGTTTTAATTTCTCAGTTCCCGGATATGATACAAATTCATATTTTATTGAGCGCAGCAAAGGAAATGACACTATTCAGATCTGGATGACCGACAGCACTTTATACTCTAAACCGCAAATTAATTCTTTAGTCTGGTATCCGTTTACTGATTCAACGGGAAACATAGTTTTAAAACAGGATACAATCCTGATGCGATTTATAATACCACGTGCCACCAGGGCACGGATTAAACCGGCAAGATTCAGCGTAAACACACCTTTTGCGGGAGGAGCATTAATACCGGGACAACAATTATTAATTAAATCACAATCACCTTTCAGAGCTCCGGATACATCAAAAATCAGGCTTTATCAAATAATCGATTCAATAAAAATCAAAACCCCGTTCACTATTGAAAAAGACAAAAAAAATTCATGTACATTAATTTTATCAGCAAAATTAATTCAGGGGAAAGCTTATCTTTTTATTGCAGATTCCACTGCATTCGGGAATATTTACGGCCAACAGGCAGATTCAACCGGATCTAAATTTATTGTAAGGAATAATGATACTTTTGGCAAGCTGACATTAAATATTAGTAACTATGAAGGCAGTCGGATTATTCAGCTTTTAACAAATGACGAAAAGCTTGTCAGGGAAACCAAAATGAACAAAAACGGGAAAATAATATTTCCTTTATTGAATCAGGGGACATACAAGCTGCGGGTAATTTATGATCTAAATAATGATGGTAAATGGACAACAGGAGATTTTGCTTCAGGCAGACTGCCGGAGCCGGTCTCTTTTTTACCTAAGGTAATACTTATAAAAGAAAACTGGGAATTGGACGAGGACTGGGATATAGGAGAAAAAAACATTAAGAAACTCAAAATAGTGCCCACAAACAAACCGGGCAGATAGTAATAATTTAAAACTTTATTAATATGAAAAAAGTAGTTGCTGGTGTCGACATTGGCGGAACAAATACAAGGTTCGGCCTTGTAGACGAAAAAGGCAAAGTATTGTCTGAAAACAGTTTTAATACAACAGATTATCCAAAGATTGACGATTTTGTGGAAGCATTGGTTGTTGCAATTAAAAAACTAATGTCCGGCAAGAAAGATTATAAGCTGCTCGGCATTGGAATAGGAGCTCCTGATGCAAATTATCACAGGGGGACCATTGAACATGCCCCGAACCTTGCATGGAAGGGAATTGTTCCCCTGGCCGATCTTATTAAAAAGAAAATTAATGTACCGGTAGTTGTAACAAATGATGCAAATGCCGCCGCAATGGGAGAAATGATCTTTGGCGGGGCAAAGAAGATGAAAGATTTTATCGTCCTGACTCTTGGCACAGGCCTTGGAAGCGGTATAGTTATTGACGGTGAAATGGTTTACGGACATACAGGTTTTGCGGGTGAGCTTGGACACATGATCGTTGTCCCAGGCGGTCGTGAATGTGGCTGCGGAAGAAAGGGGTGCCTCGAAACCTATGCTTCAGCAACCGGATTGGTGAGAACGGTTCAACACCTGCTTAGCGAAATGAGAGACGAAAGCCCGCTGAGAGATATTCCGCCTTCAAAGCTCACATCAAAGAAAATCGCTGAAGCTGCTGCTAAAAAAGATCCAATAGCAGTCAGGGCAATGAACGAAACAGCCGAAATCCTCGGGTTCGGGATTATAAATTCAATTGTCTTCTCAAGTCCTGAAGCAATATTTCTGTTCGGCGGACTTGCACAAGCTGGAGAGATGCTGTTTGCTCCGGTAAGGAAATATCTCGAAAAAAATAACTATGTCCTTATGAAAGGGACAGTTAAGATACTTCCTTCAGGCATTTCTGAAAGCAAAGGCGCTGTTATGGGATCAGCTGCTCTTATCTGGAATGAACTGAAGGGAAATTAAAACCCGTCTCTTAAAAAGAAAATGAGAAGGAAGAACATTTGAACATTTGAATGCAGAAATCAGAAGTTCTTAATTCGCTGTTTGTTTGTTCGTCATTCTTAATTCAAAAAGATCCCGTTGGATGATCAGGGCCAGTTTGACATGAAATAAAAACTATACTGTTTTTGGTTCGTTAAGTTCAGAAACAATACGAAACAAATGATGAAAACACTGAATATCAGGAAAATAGAATTTACATCTGAATATCCGACCCTGAATGAAATCTCAAAAAAATTTGATGAGCTTAACATCAGAAATCAAATTAAAGAGATTAACTGGAAAGATTTTGACTATAAACCTGAAGTAACATTTTCAGTCGGATATACCGAAAAAGAGATGCTTCTGAAATATTATGTTACCGAACAATACTTCAAAGCAGAAAAAACGGAATCAAATCAAATGGTCTGTGAAGATTCCTGTGTTGAGTTCTTTGTATCACCATGCGATGACGGGATCTATTATAATTTTGAATTTAACGGGATAGGAACATGTCTCCTTGGAACTGGAACAAAACGGGAAAACAGTACAAAGACAGATCCTGAAATCATAGCAAAGATCAGGAGAATGACATCCGCAGGTAAAAAACCCATCAAGGATACAAGAGGTAAATTTTCATGGACAATAACTATAGCAATTCCGCCGGATGTATTTTTTCACCATGGAATAAAAGAATTAAAAGGGCAGACTTTCAGGGCTAATTTTTATAAATGTGGTGACAAGCTTTCTGTTCCTCATTATGTTACCTGGAACAGGGTCGAAACACAAAAACCGGATTTTCACAGACCGGAATATTTTGGATCACTAAAATTAATTTAGTTCAAGATCAATGGTATAGAAAATATATTAGAAAAACAGGACTATGGCACATAAATTCAACAAGGTTGCGCTATCATTTCATGCTCATACCGATGATGCTGAAGCATGGAATGCCGGAACACTAATGCTGCTGAAAAATAAAGGGTTGAAAAAACGCTTTTCAGTTTTCCCGATTAATTAGTAAATGGTATATTTACATACACAAAATGCGGCTGTATTGGGAGCCAGTTCACTGATCTGGTCGAGTATTAAATAATGATTGGAAAATTTATACCTGAAGAGATGGCAAATTTTGAAGAAATAATGAAGCATATTCTTGGTGTCGTCTTTATCATATTTATTTTTTCCCTGGCCTGTGCCTATCTGAAGCCACACCAGCTTCATAAACGAAGGCTTGTTTCAACGCTTTTGCTTAAAATCACCTATCTTTTTTATTTACTGGTTCTTCTTATTGTTGTTTATTTTTCAGCTCTCGTTAAAGGAGGCCTTGAAAAAGTGTTTCTCGGTATAGAATTCTTTGCCTTTCTGATTGTATTATTTGTTCCAAATATTGGTATTCTGGCCCGTAAACTAGGGCAATTCAGCAAAAAGAGAGAGAGCTATAATTATTTCTTTACTGTTGTAAATATTTTATCTGCCATGGCAATTCTTGTGATGTTTTTTGTTTAAAAATATTGACGATCTTAAAATATTAATATTCAAACATTTGTGTTTTTTTTAAACTACCCTCTTTCCTGTCCCGCAGAGCGGGATGATTTGAAAAACACCTTTCCCCCTGGGGGAAGGATGGGAAGGGGGTGATTTTATGATGAGATCAAATAAAGAATCAGATCCTAAGAAAGGATGTTTTTAAATAATCATAGAGCCAACGGGACTTAAAAAAGAGGTCTTTATAACGGGTTTAATTACTTTTCATATTGTAACTTTGTTATTATAAACTAAAACAAAAATCTATGATAAGGGAACGTTTAATTGGGTATATTGAACAGAGTATCAGACAGAACTGGGACATAGAGGCTTTATCGAATTATAAAGAAAAAGGGCATTCCTATAAAGAGATAGCCGCAAAAATTCTGAAATTTCACCTGTTCTATAAAGACATCGGAGTTAAAGAAGGAGATAAAATTGCACTTGTCGGCAGAAACTCTGCCAACTGGTGTGTTGTTTATCTTGCCACTGTAACCTATGGGGCCGTAATTGTGCCAATTCTGCCCGATTTCAAGCCTGAAGATCTGTTAAATCTTATCATTCATTCCGATGCCAGGTTCTTATTTGTCGATGATAAGATCTATGAAACACTCGACATTGCAAAAATGCCGGAAATTACCGGAGTTATCTCGCTTGAGGATTTTTCTATGATTACCTCCGGGAACACCCTGATGAAAGAAGCATACTCTGCTCTTGAAGAAAAATATGCAAAAGCCTATCCAACTCTTAAGCAGGAAGACATTAAATTCTCGGATATTCCGAATGATAAGCTTGCTGTGATCAGCTATACAGGAGGAACTACGGGGTTCTCAAAAGGGGTTATGATAACACATAACAGCCTTGCTGCCAATGTAAGGTTTGCACAGACTCATATGCCCCTTAAACCCGGAGATCCTCTGGTTTCGTTTTTACCTCTTGCACATACCTATGGCTGTGCATTTGAATTTCTCTTCCCTTTTACCTTTGGCTGTCATATCACAATACTGTCAAAAACTCCGTCACCGCAAATTATAGTTCAGGCATTCAAGGAGATAAAGCCAAGGCTTATTCTTTCAGTTCCGCTTGTTATTGAAAAAATATTCAAAAAACAGCTGCTGCCGGTTATCCGCAAACCGGCAATGAAAGTTCTGCTTGCCATTCCGGGAATAAATATGATACTTCATAAAAAAATTAAAGGAAAGCTGACAGAAACCTTTGGCGGAAGATTTCATGAAATCGTTATTGGCGGTGCAGCATTTAATCCTGAAGCTGAAAGATTTTTCAGAAAAATCGGATTCAGATTTTCTGTCGGTTATGGTATGACAGAGTGCGGTCCTCTCATAAGTTACACTTCGTGGGATACCACAAAGCTTGGAGCTTCAGGTAAAGCCGTTGATACACTTGAAGTTACAATCGATTCTCCTGATCCTGAAAAACAAATCGGAGAAATTATTCTCCGGGGTGAAAATGTAATGATGGGGTATTATAAAAATGAAAAGGCCACCAAAGAAATGATTGACGAAAAAGGTTGGATGCACACCGGCGACCTTGGTGTTATTGATAAGGAAGGGAATATTTTCATAAAAGGAAGAAGCAAGGTTATGATCCTTGGTCCGTCAGGGAAAAACATTTTCCCAGAAGAGATTGAAGCTGTAATTAACAACATGAATTATATTGCTGAATCGCTTGTTATTTCAGAAGATAATAAACTTGTCGGGTTGATATTTCCGGATTATGAAATGGTGAAAAAAAATAATATTTCTGAAGAGAAACTTTTAACAATACTTGAGGAAACCAGGAAAAAGGTCAATGAAAAAATTCCTGAATTCATGGCTGTAAGTAAATACAGAATACATCCGGAGGAGTTTGCAAAAACACCAAAAAGAAGCATAAAGAGGTTTTTATATACGAAGGAATAATCTCATGTCCCAATACTTATGAAACTATATGCGGTTATAGTCGCCGGCGGAAGCGGCAAACGAATGGGCGCTGATATGCCCAAGCAATATCTTGAAATTGCAGGGAAGCCCGTATTAATGCACACACTGGAACGATTCAAGGCATTTGACGAATCGATTGAAATCATAACCGTTCTTCCTGAAAATCAACTTCGATTCTGGGCTGACCTCCAGGTGAAATATTCATTTAAAATCCCCCACACTCTTGTTAAGGGGGGAGACAAAGCCCGTTTTTTTTCTGTGAAGAATGGATTAAAATTTGTTGATGTTCCGGGCCTGGTTGCTATTCACGACGGTGTGCGACCCTTTGTGAGCATTGATACTATTAAAAGATGTTTTGATGCAGCTGAAAAGCTTGGAAATGCAATTCCTGTAATTACTCCATCCGATACCCTGAGAATGATCTCGGAAAAAGGAAGCACACCAATGAACAGAACGCTTGTCAGACAGGTACAGACACCCCAGGTATTCAGTGCCGAGCTTATAAAAAAAGCATATCTTCAGGAATATCTGCCGGAATTCACTGATGATGCTTCTGTTCTTGAAAAAACAGGAGTGAAAATTAATCTTGTAGAAGGGAACCGGGAAAACATTAAGATCACCAATCCGGAAGACCTTATTATATCAAACGCTCTTTTGCCT
>JBGOXH010000029.1:0-15979 GCA_041479075.1 Bacteroidia bacterium
GAAAGCCCTATGTATGGCAAATAAGTATACCTTTCAGCTGTTATTGCTGTACCTACGGACATAAATTGAAGAACCAATGCAATTGTAATAAAGTAAAATCCAAGACTAAAGAAATATAGTTTTGTTCTTTTTAAAGACCTTATTGATAAAAATAGAGTTAGAATCGCTCCTACCATTGCTGTCCAGAGAATTATTATAAAAGATCCCTGATTTAAGGCAGGATAAGGATGATATGCTGAAAGATTATACGGGAAAATAAATTTGAAAATATATGTAAAAAATCCATAGCTGGCAATCTGAATCCGTTGCAGAAAAGAGATGGATCCTGCTATATTGACTACATCGTGCGGATCTTTTATGAATTTAAGCATTCCAAGAAAATTTTTTCCGCTTTGTATGTTGATTGCCATTAACCCGAAGAATAGTGAAACTGCAAAAAATGGTAATAACAGCAAAATATTTTTGAGCGAAAACGAATTAAAAAATGCAATAAAAGCAGGTTTGAAATTTTCCGTTTTATACATCCAAAAATTAATTAAAATCAGTACAACAGGGAATACAACAGCTGTTGCTTTTGAAAGACATGATAAAACAAATAAAAGAAAAGAAATAACCAGCCAGAAGTATTTAAATCTGTTAGCGTTTTTAAACATAATGTACGAAATCAAACCTGATAAGAAAAAGAAGCTATATAAAACATCTTTCCTTTCGGATACCCAGGCAACGGATTCAACATGCATGGGATGAACTGCAAATAATGCAGCCACTAGAAATGAAATAATGATATTCCTTTCGCTTAAAAGAAAAATTAATACCAGAACAAGAATAGAATTAAGCAGGTGTAAAATTATATTTCCTCTGATAAAAGGCTTTGCTGAAATCTCATTAGGACATGTTTTGCATATGTTATTGTGTATCTGCATAGACATTATTGTCACCGGATGATAATTTAATGATATAACAGTTGCGAAAATGTCTTTCATTGACGTTTTATCCTGGTTTCTCACTAAATCATTATTAACGACATAGTCGTTATCATCCCAGTCTACAAGTCCGTTCTTTGTTGCACCCTGGTAAGTTATTATTACTAAAAAGAAAAGCAAGAGGCAGGCCAGAATAAGCTGGTATTTGTTTTTTTCTCTAAGATTTACCAATAATTTGGAGTTATTGCCGGAGTTATAAATATCCTTATTTTCCCGGACATTAATATTCTTCCGTTTCATACTGTTTCCAGGCTTTTCGGTTTTCTTTTTTTTCTTGCTCATCCTGGTTTTTGTTTCCCTTCTATTTTTGCTTCGTGAAAATATTCCTATGAATTCTCTTCAAATTTATAATATTCAAAGAACATCTATGATATTGAATGCTCTTTCGGTTATTTTTGAAGCAGAAATGTTAATTTTGGCAAGGAAACAGGCAAAAATTCTGTTAAGTCATGAAAACAATCCAAAAAATTATTCTGATATTTTTCGCTATAATTTTGTCTGAATTTTCTCTCTCTGGAATTGATAACCCTGCAAGACCGGTAACTCAGAAAGCATCTCCAGAAGCTGTTGCTTTGCTTGATTTCTTTTACAGTATCTCAGGGAAATATATACTTACCGGTCAGCATAATTATCCAAATATGAAGGACCGGAATACTCGCTTCGCATCAGAATATATTGGTAAGACACCTGTAGTTTTCAGCACCGACTGGGGTTTTGCAAAGGAAAACGATAAAGATTCCTATCTTGCTCGTCCTCAAATCGTTAAAGAAGCTATTCGTCAGCATAAGCTTGGTTCAATTATTACCATTTGCTGGCATGCAGTGCCTCCGACAGCAAAAGAACCGATTACATTCCAGCCGGTTCCGGGAGCAAATCCTCCGGCCCTGGAAAGCGTTCAGGGTCAGCTTACTGATCAGCAGTTTAAGGATATTCTGACTCCGGGAACAGCTCTTTATAAAAGCTGGTGCGCCCAGGTTGATTCAGTTGCACATTATCTCAGATTACTTCAGGATGCTCATGTACCTGTTCTATGGCGGCCATATCACGAAATGAACGGCAGCTGGTTCTGGTGGGGTGGTCGTACCGGGAAATTCAGCACACAAGCTCTTTACAGACAGCTGTTTAACAGGCTTACTAAAGTTCATAAGCTTAATAACCTGATATGGGAATGGAGCGTCGATCGTCCTAACAGGCCCGAAATGAAGTTTTCAAATTTCTATCCTGGCAATGAATATCTTGATATTGTTGCTCTTGATGTTTATGGAAGCGATTTTAACCAGGCTTATTACGACAGCCTCGTGGTATTATCAAAAGGGAAACCGATGGTTCTGGCTGAAGTAGGTAATCCTCCAGCTCCTGATATTTTATCGAAACAACCCAGGTGGACCTATTATTCCACTTGGGCGGGAATGGTCAGAAATACTCTTAAAAAACAGTATAAAATTCTGACAGCAGATCCCAGAGTTCTTTGTCTTGAAGATGCAGCTTACAGGAAAGCTGTTGCTTCGTTCCGAACTGCCTGCGGCCTGCCTCATTTGCCTGAAATTAAGAAAGAACCTGTTGATTTCTCGGGTAAATGGGTATTTGATGAAGACAAAAGTACTCTGGACAATTTTGGCGCCGGTAATCTTCCCGATAAAATGGAAATAATATGCAATAGCAAATCATTGAATATTAGGAAAACTTTCCGACAGGAAGATGCTGATGACAGAATTACCAATGAGGCTTTGGTTATCGGAGAAGAAAATAAATCTGAATATTTTTCATTTCCACAAATTACTACGGTGAAACGTTCTGAAAACGGAGATACGTTATTCATTGAATCAAAAGCGACAATAAAAAGAGGAACTCAATCTGTTGAAATGTCCACAAATGAAAAATGGTATTTAACTGATGACGGGAAAGAGATGGCTGTAAATCAGACTACTGCATCTTTCAGAGGTAAAAGAAATCTTGTTCTGATATATATGAAACAATGAAATATTCCTTCTTGTTTTTGACTATATTATTATTTACTTATAGTCAGGTAGTTGCACAAAATCAGCGCCCGCCTCAGCAGACCGGGACATTTAAATTTTCAGATATCCGATGGCGCGATATGTGTGTTCTTCCCGATTCGGCATCTCATACCTATTATATTGTCGGCCCGGGCGGTCGTGGAGTCAGGGCCTATACAAGCAAAGACCTTGTAAACTGGACCGGTCCTCAAATGATATTTTATGCTCCGCACGATGTCTGGGGCGAAATTCCGATAGTCAGTATCTGGGCTCCGGAATTGCATTCTTATAAAGGGAAATATTATCTTTTTCTTACTTTCGACACAAGAAATAAATTCCAGGAGCAATGGCGTAACTGGCTGCCTCGTGTGACAAGGGGTTCTCAGGTTCTTGTATCTGATTCTCCGACAGGCCCTTATACGGCTTTTCAGAATCATTCAACTTTGCCAACCGACATGATGACCCTCGACGGAACTTTCTGGGTTGAGAATGGCACTCCATACATGGTTTATTGCCATGAATGGGTTCAGATCTCCGATGGCGCCGTGGAGTATATTCAGCTTAAAGACGATCTTTCTGAAACAGTCGGAGAACCCAAAAGTCTTTTCCGGGGAAGCCAGGCTCCCTGGGGCAGAATCAGCGGCACATACGGCTGTTATGTCACAGACGGTCCTTATTTATATATGGGAAAAACCGGAAAACTTTATATGATCTGGACAAGCGGCGGTAAAGAAGGTAATGCGATGGGTATAGCTATTTCTGAATCAGGAAGGCTTGCCGGTCCCTGGAAACAGCAGGAAGAGCCTGTTTATAAAGCTAACGGGGGCCATGGTATGTTGTTCAGAACATTTGAAGGTAAGCTGATGCTGATCCTTCATTCACCTTATAACGGAGATACCCGGCCTCATCTGTTTGAAATGGAAGATACCGGAGAGACTTTAAAAATTGCAGAGGAGTTCACCGGTAATTAATATGAAGATAACTATTCTGATGCCGGCTCTTAACGAAGAGGAATCAATTATTAAAACAATTGCAATGATTCCTTTCGATGTATTGAGAGAATCCGGATATGAGCCTGATGTGCTGATTGTCGATGGCGGAAGCCACGATAAGACTGTTGAAGTCACCAGGTCAACGGGTGCTGATGTTATTTGTTCAAAAAAAGGTTATGGTCGTCAATACCGTCTTGGATTTGAAAATTGTCGTGGTGAAATAATTGTCACTGCAGATTCTGATTGCAGCTATCCGATGGAAGAAATACCAAAGCTTCTAAATATTCTGGAAACAGAAAACCTGGATTTTATAAGCACCAACAGGTTTGCTTTTATGGAACATGATTCCATGATGCCGCTTAATAAATTCGGAAACAAAGCATTGACTTTTATTGCCAATATTCTGTTTAAATTCAATCTGAAAGACTCACAGAGCGGAATGTGGGTTTTCAGGAAAAAAATCCTTGAAAAAATTAAATTGACCAGTAATGGCATGACCCTGAGCCAGGAAATTAAAATCAGGGCTTTCGCCAGATGTAAAGCAAAAGAAGTTGATTCAAGCTACCGTAAAAGAGTTGGTAAAGTAAAGCTAAGAATGTTTTTAGACGGAATGGATAACTTGCTTAACTTATTTAAAATGAGACTTTTGGGATGAAAGTTTTAGTTGTAAATCCACCGGCTTTTAATAAGAAAGATTTCATCCGCGAAGGAAGATGCATGCAAACCAAATCTTCGTGGGCGGCTCTCTGGATGCCTCTTTCTCTCTGTTACATTGCTGCTGTGCTCAGGAAAGATGGTCATGAAATAAAACTTGTCGATTGTATTGCCGAAAAAATTGAAAATAATGGTCTTCTTGAAATTTTTAAGAATTTCAAACCTGCACTGGTGGTTCTGAATACTGCCATTCCTTCCATTGCCGGTGATATGAATACTGCCCTGGTTTTAAAAAATTCTGATCCGGGAATTAAAATTGCAGTTGTTGGTATGTTCCCGACAATTCTTGAAGGAGAATGTCTGAAACAGTTCAAACAGGTTGATTATGCAATAATGGACGAACCGGAATGGACTGTCGCTAATCTGATAAATGCAATTAATGAAAAGAACTCTCCGGAGCATATAAAGGGCTTGATTTATAGAAAGGATGATAAAATTATTGTTAATGAAAGACAAAATTTATCAGAAAACAATATTGACGATCTTCCTTTTCCTGCCCGTGATCTTTTGAATAATGATGCATATAAATTACCAACAAACGGGAAAAAATTTACTCTCCTGTGTGTCGGAAGAGGATGTTCGGGAAATTGTATTTTCTGTATAGCAAATGTTTATTATGGCAGGTCCTTCAGAAAACGTTCGGTTGAAAATGTAATTTCCGAAATTGAAGAATGTGTTAATAAATATGACATTCAAAACTTTCTCTTCTGGGGAGAATCTTTTACAACAGATCCAAAATATGGAGAGAAGATTTGTGATGAAATAATAAGCCGGAATATAAAGATTGCCTGGTCAACAACCTCGCGTGTTGACACCCTTAATCAGAATTTGCTCGAAAAAATGAAAAAAGCAGGTTGTATTCTGCTTGGACTTGGAATAGAATCATATGATCAGGAGGTACTAAATATTTCCAGAAAAGGTATTACTGTTGAACAGATTGACAGGGCGCTATCAATGGTCAGAAAAGCCGGAATAAGCTCAATGGGACATTTTGTTTTCGGTCTCCCCGGAGATACTAAAGAAACCGCATTAAAATCAATTCTTTTTGCCTGTAAAAATGTTGATTTTGCTCAGTTTTATTGTGCAATTCCCTATCCGAAAACAGAGCTGGAAATAATTGCAAAGGAACAAAAATGGATCTATGACTATAATTATAGTCAATTTGATCTGATCACTTCTGTAATGAGGAATGAAGCACTTAGTGCAAAAGAAATCAAAAAAATCCGTGATTTTGCTTACCGGAAATTCTATTTCCGACCTAAAATGCTGATTAAAAGTCTCAGGGAAATCAAATCTCTGAAATCATTTTTTTCAATCCTGAATTTTATTTCCTGGATTAAACCACGAAACCAATGATTGTTAATTAATTAACAATCTTTTACCATGTACCTTGTGCCGTGCACCGAGTACCTTGTACCGTTTAATTTTATTTATTTCTTAACAGGATTTTTCGCCCTGCTATAAAATTCCTCTGTAAGTGTTTTAATTGAATTATCTGTCTTTAAAAACCTGATTAGCTCGGCCAGTTGTCCGGCATCGCTATTGATTAACAATTCACCCAATTCTTTGCTGTAAAAGCTGCCGTCGCCAGCATAATGATTCGGGTACTTTGCATACCACCATATCCCCGTATAGCCGTAAGGCAGCTGCTTTAATCTTGCCTGGTCTTCGCCTGACTGATTCTTTGCCATATCTGCATGTACCAGATCGGGACGTATAACATACATCATGGAAGTTTCTTCTTCGCCTGCATGGCCATCAAATTTTGTTTTCTTCAGTGAGCTTATTTCTTTTTGTGTCGACTGATCCGGGTCTGGCTGAAATATTACAACGATATAGTCTCTGGGGCTGGCAAGCTGTGCCTGGCAGAAATATTGCAAAAAGCTGTTGTTTCCTCCGTGTCCATTCATCAAAATTATTTTTTTCAATCCGTTTCTCGATAATTCATTGCATGTTTCATCAAGCATTTTCCACATTAATTCAGTGCTGTATGCTATTGCCCCCGGCTGATGTTTTGCTTCAAAAATCTGTCCGGTGAAATAAGGCGGAAAAACAACTGCATATTCTTTTTCGACGGCTCTGCATGTTATTTCTCTGGCTTCAAAAAGATCTGTACCCAGCGGAAGATGAGGTCCGTGCTTTTCAATTATTCCGAGAGGTATTACACAAACCCCGCCTGCTTTTTCAACAGCTGTTAAAAATTGCGGAGAGGTTATTTCTTCCATCTTGTAAGGAATTTTGACATCGTTCACGGATTGTGCTGATACAAAAATTGTCCATGAAACTGTGATCAGAACTAAAATTAATTTTTTCATTTTATTAGTTATTATATGTTATTGATTTACAGTTAATTGTGTGGATGTGGCCTTGTTTTTCAGCATTAATTTAATTGAATTTCTGAAGTATCTGATACCGGAAAGAAATAATCCCAGTCCGATTCCATTATAGAGAATTGAAAGGTATTGTTTCGGAATGGATGAATGCCTGAGAGTGATGCCTAATAAAACCATTATTATAATGATTAAATAGCTTTTCCAGGTAATAAATGAAAAAATACATCTCTTTTCGGTCAGCGACAACAGCCTTTTCAGATTCCTGCCCGCCAGTTTTAAAAATCCAAAATGGTGTATCGGCATGGCTGCTAAAAATCCTAAAATATAAAAAATAACTACTCCCCGGCCCTGATAGTTATTCAGCCAGGATACTGCAAAGATTATCAGCATCACTCCTGCTCCGCTCCAGGCAAAACCCGCCAAAAGAATAAGATATTTCTTATCTGCAGCAGGATTAAGCTTGCTAATCAGTGAATTATTCTTCAATTTTTGCTAATCTAAACGGTTGTATTCTAATCTTTTCCCAGACTTTATTATAAATATATGGTTCGTTTAACAATAGTCTGTCCAGCTCCTGTCTGTCAGCAACTTCGTAAAGAATCATCGAGCCGATCATTTTTCCGGAGTCATCCAGAATAGCTCCACCGCAAAGTAATTGTCCTGCTTTTTTTACATAAGAAATTTTTTCAAGATGTTCCGGTCTGTTTTTCATTCTCCGGTCCAGCGCTCTTGCTTCTGTCCCGTCATAAGCGATAAGTAGAAATTGCATTTGGAAAAATATTAGTTTTCCAAAGGTATGCACAAAGGCGCACAATGGAAAATTTGAATTGTATATCTTTGCTTCAATAGCAGATTTAAAATCAATGTTAAATCCTTTCCGTTTCTTAAAAGACCTTAACACAAAAAATCATAAACCGGGTTTTGGCGCACTCGATATTCTGAAATATATCGGCCCCGGACTTCTTGTTACCGTTGGTTTCACCGATCCGGGAAACTGGGCAGCAAATATTGCAGCAGGTTCCGGCTACGGATATACTCTCTTATGGATTATAACATTATCGACAATTATGTTAATTGTTCTGCAGCATAATGTGGCGCATCTTGGCATAGCGACGGGTTATTGTCTTGCAGAAGCAGCAGTAGTTTATATAAAGCCAATAATTTCGAAGTCGATTCTTTCCTTTGCTGTTCTGGCGTCTATAGCCACTTCTCTCGCAGAAATCCTTGGCGGAGCCATCGCTTTACAGATGCTCTTTAATGTTCCGATAAAAATTGGTGCATTGCTTGTAACGATTTTAGTAATTATTATGCTTTTCACTAATTCTTATCGGAAAATTGAAAAGTGGATAATCGGATTTGTTTCAGTAATAGGTCTCGCTTTTCTCTATGAAATGTTTCTTGTGGATGTTGACTGGGTCAAAGCAGGAATATCGTGGGTAAAGCCTTCTATTCCCGAAGGTTCTATGTTGTTGCTAATGAGCGTGCTGGGGGCTGTGGTTATGCCTCATAATTTATTTCTTCATTCTGAAATAATACAAAGCAGACAGTGGAACCTTGAAGAAGAGAAGGTTATTAATAAGCAAATGAAATTTGAATTTGCGGATACTTTGTTTTCGATGATTATTGGCTGGGCAATCAACAGTGCGATGATAATAATGGCAGCAGCGACTTTTTTTAAACACGGTACAAAAATATATGAACTTCAACAGGCAAAAAGCCTGCTCGAGCCGTTACTTGGAGCAAATGCCGGTGTTGTTTTTGCCGTAGCTTTATTATTTTCTGGGATTGCATCGTCTATTACTTCAGCGATGGCCGGCGGCTCGATTGTTTCGGGCATGTTTAAGGAACCTTATAATATAAAAGATAATCATTCCCGCATAGGAATTCTTGTTTCTTTGCTGGTAGCTTTACTGATAGTTTTTTTCATTGGCGATCCGTTTAGGGGTCTTATTTTATCTCAGGTGTTTCTGAGTATTCAGCTTCCATTTACAGTAATTACACAGATTTATCTGACTTCGTCGAAAAAAGTAATGGGGAAATATGCTAACAGCCGTTTTTTAATCGTTATATTATCAGTTATTGCGATTGTCGTTACATATCTGAATTTCAAGTTATTATTTGATATAATATTTAAATAAGAATTTAATTTACTAAGATGTCTGAAGAAAAATATAAAATCGGCCTGGTTCTCAGCGGTGGCGGTGTAAGAGGTTTTGCACATCTTGGTGTTTTGCAGGCGCTGAATGAGGTCGGTATATTTCCTGATATTATATCCGGAACAAGCGCCGGTGCGCTGGCTGGTGTTTTTTATTGCGACGGATACTCTCCAAAAGAGATTTTTAATATAATGAAAACGAGCAGCAGATTGAATTATATGCGACTCACCGTCCCACGCTATGGTCTGTTACAGATATCAGGAATTACTAAAATACTTGAATCACATCTTCGTGCCAAAACTTTCAATGAGCTTAAAATACCTCTTTGCGTTGCAGCAACTGATTTGAATCATGGCAGGATTGCGTATTTCTCAGAAGGAGAACTTATTAATCCGATCATTGCATCGTCAAGTATTCCTGTACTATTCAAACCTGTTACTATTAATAATGTTCAATATGCTGACGGGGGTGTAATGGATAACCTGCCAATTTATCCTATAGAAAAAGTGTGCCGGTTTTTTATCGGATCTTATGTAAATCCGATTGGTGACCAGGATATTTTTAGCAGTCTGATTGATATTGCGGCAAGAACCTTTATGCTTAATATGCAAAAGGAAGCGAATGAAAAATCAGCAAAATTCGATTTATATATTGCCCCGCCGGAGCTTCGTAATTTTAAAATTCTTGATCCTGAAAAATCGCAGGAAATTTTTGATGTTGGATATCATGCAACACATATTTTACTTGCAACAACAGGGGTTAAAAAGCTGTTTTTCCCTCCGGAAGAAGAATAATAAGAATAAACATCAGGTTTGTTTAACCATTGAATAAAGCTTCTTTATTTCCTGTGCCCAAAGTGATTCTTCCGGTGTTTCAAGTATCAGCGGCATATTATTAAAGCGATCATCATTCATGATTAATTCAAATGTTTCATCACCCAGGAAGCCTGTTCCAAGATTTTCGTGCCTGTCGACTCTGGTCCCAAATTCTTTTTTCGAATCGTTGAGATGCATTCCTTTAAGATACTCAAAACCAATAATTTCAACGAATTTTTTAAATGTCTCTTTAAATCCTGATGCAGTTTTCACATCATAGCCGGAAGTATATGCATGACATGTATCTATGCAAATTCCCACCCTTGATTTGTCTTCTACATAATCAATAATAAACTTTACCTGTTCAAAGGTGTGCCCCAGGTTTGTTCCTTGTCCGGCAGTATTTTCAATTACTGCTGTGACGCCTTTTGTTTTATCAAGTGAAATATTTATTGATTCTGCTATCCGTTTAAGGCACTCTTCAATTAAAATCGCCTTCAGGTGGCTTCCCGGGTGAAAGTTAAGCCTGTCGAGACCAAGAAGTTCGCAGCGTTTCATTTCATCAAAGAAAGATTTACGGGATTTTTCCAATGGTTCTTTTTCAGGATGTCCGAGGTTTATCAGATAGCTGTCATGCGGAAGTATCTGAAATGGCTTATAATTATATTTTTCACAATTATTTCTGAACTCTCTTATGGATGTGGCAGAAAGAGGGTTTGAAAACCATTGTCGTTGATTTTTTGTAAAAAGTGCAAATGCTTTCGCTCCTATTTCATTGGCATTCACCGGAGCATTCTGTACTCCGCCTTCCGCACTTACATGGGCACCGACGTATTTCATATTCTGGTTAGTGGTTAGTGGTTAGTGGTTAGTGGTTAGTGGCTTTTCTTTAATCTTTCTTCGTCCTCCGACGTTGTCGGACGAAGTCCGTAGCCTTGGCGAAGGAGGATTGTCTTTTATCTTATCAAAAATAACTGCTTCCATCCCAACAGTGTGTACAAAGCTTCTCCTTCGGCAACCCGATGGCAGTAACCAGATCATCAAGCCGTTGATATAGCAGTGTATCCAGGTCAAGATTTTCAGCTACTTTAGCGACCATTTTTTTGTATTTCTCAGAATCCGGATCTGAATATTCCTTCAGATCTTTTTCGCTGCCATTCATCTCTTTTATCGCCCGTCGACCAGCAAGCTCAAGCGGGGATCTTGACTGTGTAAAATTCAGAAAATCACATGAATACAAAAGCGGCGGGCAGGCAATTCTCATGTGTATCTCAGCTGCTCCGCATTTCCGCATATCGTTTGTGTTATCTTTCAGCTGTGTTCCTCTTACTATACTATCATCACAAAAGATCATTTTTTTACCTTCAATCACAGCTTTGTTGGGAATCAGCTTCATCCGCGCAACAAGATCTCTCTGTTCCTGGAATGAAGGCAGAAAACTTCGCGGCCAGGTTGCGGTATATTTTGAATAAGCCCGCATAGTGGGTATTTTCTTTTCATTCCCGTACCCTGTTGCATGGCCGATACCCGAATCGGGGATCCCGCAAACAAAATCGGCTTTTACAGTATCTCTTCGTGCCAGCGATGCGCCGCATCTGTAACGACACTCATCAACATTTATCCCTTCATAATAAGAAGGAGGATATCCGTAATAAACCCATAAAAAAGAACAAATCTGCATTTTTTTGCCTGGTTTTTTTAACTGGGTAAATCCATCAGCTGTTACATGGATTATCTCTCCCGGTCCTAAATAATACTCGATTTCAAAACCTGTATTTGGAAATGAGCAGGACTCAGATGCAACAGCGTATGCTCCCTCTTTTTTACCCAGGACAATCGGTGTTCTGCCAAGCTTATCTCTGGCGGCGATTATTCCTTCTTCAGTAAGAATCATTAATGAACAGGATCCTTTAATGTTTTCAAAAACATTTTCAATTCCTGTTACAAATGATTCTTTCTCAATTATCATGTTTGCAATAACTTCAGTGGGGTTTATGTTTCCTTCAAAATTCTCTGTAAAATGCGCTTTCCGGCTCAGGATTTTTTCTTCAAGCTCTGCAATATTTACAAGCCGGCTTACGGTTACAATTGCAAAACGTCCTAAATGTGAATTAAAAAGTATGGGCTGAGGGTCTGTGTCGCTTATAATTCCCATTCCTGAGTTTCCTGCAAAATTTTTTAATTCATCTTCAAATTTTGATCTGAAATAGGAATTTTCAAGGGTGTGAATTGAACGGCGGAATCCTTTTTCCGGTACAATAAAAACCATGCCTGCCCGTTTCGTTCCAAGATGGGAATGGTAATCTGTTCCATAAAAAACATCTTTGACACAATCTGATTTTGATATCATACCATAAAAGCCGCTCATATTGCTGAATATTAAGAAGTTAACGAAAAACAGTTCATTTGTAAATTTAATCATTGAAATGGATATTCAATATTTTACCGGATATTATTACTTTTACATTTTATATCTTTTTAAAAATCATATAAATGGCAGATTCAAATATTAAATCGTCAGGCTTGCAGGAGAATAAAAAAGGCGTTCCGATAGGAATGATTGCTTTATCAATTATTCTGGCTGCTGCTCTTATTTTTCTTGTAGTGATGTATTTCGATCAGAAAAATAAAATGGCCATAATGGAAAAGGCGCTTACTGAGGAAAAAGATTCCCTGGCTAATGAGCTGAAGCTGATGGCCCATGCTTATGACACATTGAAAACCAATAACGATAGTCTTAATGCCGGTATTGAGCGTCAGAAACAGAGAATATTCAAACTTCTGTCAATTAATGCTTCCAACGTTCAGCTGATAAAAAAGTTCAAGAGCGAGATATCTACAATGAGAGAAATAATGAAAAGCTATATTGTTCAGATTGACTCTCTTAACACCAGAAATAAAACACTTGTAGCCGAAAATACGCAAATCAAACAACAAATAACAGAAGTAAAGAATACTAACACTGAACTGGAAAAAGTAAAAGAAGAATTAAATGCCAAGGTTGAAGTAGCATCGGTTATTCAGGCAAAAAATATTACTGCCGTTGCGGTTAATAAGAGAAACAAGGAGACGTCCAGGATTAATATGATGGCAAAATTACGGGTTGGGTTTACGCTTCGTGAAAATCCTATCGCTAAAGCAGGTCCAAAAGAAATTTTTATGAGAGTTATCAGGCCCGATTCACTCGTAATTACCAGCAGTCCTGATAATCTGTTTGAATACAAAGGAAATAAGATGATTTATTCGGCTGCCCGGACTATTGATTATATTAATCAGGATATTGACGTTACTATATGGCTCGATAATACAGGTGATTTTATCCCCGGAAATTACAGTGCTGCCGTTTATCTTGAAGATACTATTATCGGAAAGACCTCTTTTATTCTTACAAAGAGATAATTAATTGTCTGCCGGCATCATAAATTCTGAAATAATATTGTCAGATATCATTTTACCCTGGTTTGTAAGGACCAGGGTATTTTTGTCCTGTTTCATCAGGCCGTAATTAATGAATTTCCCCGCCAGATTAATAACATAATCACATCCTTCTTTCTCAAACATTCTTTCAATATACTCAAGATCTATTCCCCAGATGGTTCTTAAGGATGTCAGTATATATTCATTAAATCTTGTTTTCATATCAAGCTCTTCTTTTTCAAAGAATGTTTTACCGTTATTTACCAACTTAATGTATTTTTTCAGATCCCTTATATTCCACTGTCTTGAATAACCGTTAAACGAGTGAGCCGACGGACCAAATCCAAGATAAGGTACCTGCTTCCAGTAATTTGTGTTATGAACAGAAAAATAGCTGGGCTTTCCGAAATTTGATATTTCATATTGAATAAACCCGGCATTTTCAGTTTTTTCAATCAGTATATTAAATTGTGAATTGCTCTCTTCCTCATCTATTTCTTCAAGTGATTTTTTCTCTTTCATTTTCCCAAAAACTGTTCCTGGTTCTATTGTCAGATGATAAGCAGATAAATGCTTGATATCAAAAGACAGCGCGGTATTCAGATTTGCAGTCCATTTATCAATTCCCATTCCGGGTACGCCATAAATCAGATCAATCGTTACATTTTCAAACCCGGTTTTAAATGTTTCCTTTAATGCATTTGTTGCCTGTAATCCATTATGCCGCCTGTTTAAGAATTTAAGATCATCATCATGCCACGATTGTATTCCCAGGCTTATCCGGTTAAAACCAATCTTTTTTAATCCTTTTAAATATTCTGCCGTAACATCATCCGGATTCATTTCAATAGTTATTTCACTTTCCGGATCGACAGTAAAATGTTTGTTCAGGTTTTCAAAAATTTCATCAATTTCTTTTATTGATAGCACAGATGGTGTTCCGCCACCAAAATATATTGTCGATACAGAATTCTTATCGAGATAATTCTTTCTTAATTCTGTTTCCTTAAGCAAGGCGCCAATAAATTCGCCATGCTCTTCGTTGGAAATTACGTGATAAAAATCACAGTAGTTACATAACTTTTTACAAAAAGGTATGTGCAAATATATACCGGCCATTTTTGAAATATAATCTATAAAATTATAAATAAAATGTCATTGTAAAGATTACATTTGCATCAAATTATAAATGATGATCAAAAAGAATATTTTTACCATAATTACTGCTCTGATTATTCTGTACCTTAGTCTGGCTAGTTCGTTGACATTCAGTCGTATTGGTTTCATGAATATTTCATATATAGATAAAATTGGTCATTTCTGTCTCTATTCCATTTTAATGGCTGTTATAATCCTTGAACATAAAAAATCATTCAGAAATACCAGACAGCTTTTGCTGGTAGCATTAGTGCCTTTCTTTTTTGGAACATTAATAGAGGTTCTGCAAATGGCCATTACTTCTGATAGAAGAGGAGAGATTTTGGATGCCCTGGCAAATTCTGCCGGAATAACAGCGTCTATTTTTTTATGGTTGATTATTAAACCATATCATAATGAGGAAATCAAATAACTATTTTTTCTGTTTCATTAGTTTTTCTTACAAGATCGTGTATTGTTTTATTACTGAACAGGTTTATAAGATCTGATCTGAGTTCTTTATAGTCATCATGAACAGGACATGATTTTTTATGTTTATCAACGAAGCTGCATGTGCTGTTATGGATGATACAGTTTGTAAAAATTTCTTCTCCGTCTATTGTTTTAACTATATCAAGCAGCGTTATTTTCCTGGGATCTTTCTGTAATGAAAAGCCGCCGTGTGGTCCTTTTAATGATTTCAGTATTTTCTGTTTGGCAAGCTGTTGAAGAATTTTGGCAAGATAAGGTGTTGGTAAATTAAGATCTTTTGATATTTGTTTTATTCCTGTCTTACCTTTCTCTGATGGCTGACTTGCAATATAAATTACTGCTCTTATTCCGTATCTGCATGAATTTGAAAGCATTTCAATATAATTTAAGTGGAATTTTATCTATCCTTCTTTTGTGCCTCCCTCCTTCAAAAAAAGTTTCAAGAAATGTTTTTACAATCAGATATGCTTCTGATTCGCAAATGTATCTTCCCGGCAAAGCACAGATGTTGGCGTCATTGTGCGCTCTTGCCAGTTTGCCTATCTCTTCATTCCAGCATAAAGCGCTTCTTATTCCCGGATGCTTATTTACTGTCATGTTTATTCCGTTTCCTGTTCCACATATTGAAATTCCTATATCATATTCTCCTGAAGAAACTGCAGCAGCCAACGGGTGAGCAAAATCAGGATAATCAACCGCTTCTGAAGAAGGACAGCCGAAATCTTTTATCTCATATTTTTCTTTAATGAGAAAATTCAGTAGTTTTTCTTTCAGAAAGAATCCTGCATGATCTGAAACTATTGCTATTTTTTTCTTTTTCACTTGCTTTTATATTTATGGTAAAATATTAATCATGTTAAATTAAAGAAAAAAATATTCTTTTATCCTTTTTAACTAAATATTAAATAAAATTCTGCTTTCTTTCATTAAAGTTTGTTGTACA
>JBGOXH010000114.1:0-8918 GCA_041479075.1 Bacteroidia bacterium
ATTATCCCTTTCAATCTCATTTTGTTAAAGTTAATAACATTCAAATACATTATATCGACGAAGGACCTGTTAATACAAAACCAGTTTTATTGCTTCATGGAGTACCCGCATGGTCATATCTTTACAGGCACCTGATCAGAAAAATCTCGGAAACAGGCTCCCGTGTTGTTGCTCCTGACCTGATAGGCTTTGGAAAATCAGACAAACCCGGGAAGGTAAAATTTCACACCTATAAGTCACATGTTGAGTGGATCACTGATTTTATATACACACTTAAACTGAAAGAAATAACTCTTTTTTGCCATGACTGGGGATCATTGATAGGACTTAGAATTGCTGCACAAAATCCGGAGCTATTTGCAGGCATTATCGTCAGCAACGGAATGCTGCCGACAGGTGATCATAAAATCAATGCCTATTTTAAACTATGGAAATTTTTTACACGGTATAGTCCGTTTCTACCGGTTGATCTTGTTATTGAATCGGGAACTTTACGGAAACTGGAAAAAGAAGTGAAAAAAGCATATCGGGCTCCCTTTCCATCATTGAAATATAAAGCAGCTATTCGCGCTCTGCCTGGCCTGGTTCCTTCTTCACCCAATGATCCGGAATCAATAGCAAATAAAACAGCCTGGCTGTCACTTGGCAGGTGGGAAAAACCATTTTTAACTGTCTTCAGCAATAAAGATCCCATAACCTGCGACGGAGATGAATACATGCAAAAGAGAATACCAGGGGCTCTCGGACAGGACCATGTAAGGCTTGATGCCAAACACTTTATCCAGGAAGACAGAAGCTCAGAACTTTCTGATATTATAATCAGGTTCAAGGAGAAAGCAGAAACTGAATTATTACACTAAATTTTGCCTGTTTATGAATTGTAATTGCCAGATTGAAAGCATAGGGGTAAAATTTCCGGGGAATAAATTAACCACGCCGGAAATAATGGAAAAACTTAAAATTCCATGCATTAAAAAGTTCGGTCTGCTTACCGGGATAAGTGAAAGAAAGGTATGTTCAGCCGGAGAAGATTCATTCTCTCTGGCTGTAGATGCAGCAAAAGATTGTCTCTCATTTTCAAAGTACAGCGCTGATGAACTCGACTTGATCATTAACTGCTCAATTACAAAATATAAAGACGGATTATCCCATCTTTATGAACCAACCTTTTCAACATTAATTAAAAATGCTGTCGGCGCAAGCAAGGCAATAACTTTTGATATATCAAATGCATGCGCAGGAATGCTGACCGGTGTTTACATTGCTGAAAAATTTATAAGACAGGGAATTATAAAAACCTGTATGATCGTGAGCGGAGAATATATTTCAAATATCTGCGATCACGCAATAAAGAATATTAAAACATCTTTAAGCTCAGAAATATCTTCTCTTACTTTGGGCGATTGCGGAGCAGCAGCAATAATTGAGAGAACTTCAGATGAAAATAATGGTCTAATTATATCTGGTTTTACAACGTTAAGCCAATACAGTGATCTATGCACCGGCAGTCAGAACCGGAATGCTCCTGGAGGGAAAATGAAGACTAAAGCAAAAAAAATTCATCAGGCTGCAATATCTGAGTCCGTTCCCATTGTAAAGGAAGCTCTTGATAAAAGCAATTTATCTTTCAGAGAAATAACCTGGCTCATTCCGCATCAGACATCGCGAGGTTCAATTATTTCAGGAGCAAATCATTATCTGGAATGTTTCGGTGAGAAACCCAGGCAAATAGCAGTAAATCTCAAAGAAACCGGAAATACTGCTTCAACTACACATTTCCTTGTACTGTACAGATACCTGAATGAAAAACGATTCAAAGAAGACGATAATGTGATGCTGCTCTGTTTTGCTTCCGGATTGATAATAGGTGTCGTAATTTTCAAAATGAACAAAATGATTTACAGGTATGGGAACACTAATTGACATGGTCTCGGTTGGACGTCCTCGTTTCAGCTTTTATCCGGGAAATTCAATCAGATTATCAGCCAGGGCCGCCCGTCAATGTCTGAATAATGCCGGAGTTGATCCAGGTGATTTAGGTCTTCTGATCAATACAGGAATATATCGTCACAAGAATACAGGAGAGCCGGCAATTGCCGCCTTAATTCAGGAGAAAATCGCTTCTGAGAAAACTATTAAAAATGATCCCGGAAATTTCAAAAAAACATTCTCCTTTGATTTAAACAACGGCGGATGCGGCTTGCTTACAGGAATAGAGATTATACATGGATCAATAATTAATGGCGAAATATCATATGGAATGGTGGTAACGGGCGATTCTGAGCCTTTCTATGGCTTGTCGACTGATTTTGCCTTTAATGCAGCTGCTGCTGCAATAATTCTTTCCAAATCACCAGACTCAAGGGGGTTTACTATGTTCAGAACATACACATTTCCTGAGTATAGTGAAGAATTAATCAGTCGTACTTTTTACACCACCGCGGGATGGAACAGGAGAGGTAAAAATATACTGAATGTCAGACAAAAAGAAACGTATCCGGATTTATGCGTCGATTGTGCAGTAAAATCATTTTTTAATTTCCTGGATGAATGCGGAAAGGCACTCAATGAAATAGACCTCATCATACCGTCACAAAGCCCACCTGGATTTACAAACAAGATGAAAAACCGGATTGGCATGAATGACAACTTCATTCAAATGTCAAAGACCGGCAATAAGGTGTTTCATACCGCTGGACCGGCATTTGCACTGAAAAAAGTATGGGATGATAATCGATTTGAAAATGCAAAGAATATAATTTTCCTGACAATTGGTTCAGGAATAAATGTGTCTCTTGCACTTTATAGAAATTAAGATAAGATCACATGTTACTATCTTATCAATATATAAATGACCACAAAATCAACAATATTTCAGAATACCTGAGGCTTTATGCTGAACGCACCCCTGAAAAGCCTGCACTACTTTACCCGGAGAAAGTCACATACATAGAGTTAGAAAAAAAAGTCAATAGATATTCATTTGGTCTTTTTAATGCAGGCATTAAGACAGGCACAATGACCCTGGTAATGGTGCCTGCAGGAACTGATTTTTTTGCACTGACATTTGCCCTTCTTAGAATTGGCGCTGTTCCGGTTTTGATAGACCCCGGAATGGGAATAAAGGCAATGTTATCAGTTCTGGCTGATTTAGAACCTGAAGCTTTTATAGGCATCCCAAAAGCACATTTGTTAAGGTTGGCATATCCACATGTCTTTAAAACAGTAAAAACCAGAATAACAACCGGGTCTGTTTCCTTCAGCGGAGCAAAAAAACTTAAAAATTTAATAATTGATAATCCCGGTCAGTACCTCCCGCATTCAACTGATCCGGATGACATGGCTGCAATATTTTTTACGAGCGGCAGCACCGGTCCGGCGAAAGGGGTAATTTATACATCAGGCATGCTTAAAAACCAGATCGAAATAACCAGATCACAATTCAACATCGGCTCTGATGAAATAGACCTGTGCACTTTTCCTTTACTTGGTTTGTTTGCCATCTGCCATGGGAATTCTTCAGTAATAGCAGACATGGATATGATTCATCCTGCAGAACTGGATCCTGCAAAAATCATCAGGAATATACAGGATTTCGGTTGTACGCAGATGTTTGGCTCTCCTATGGTCTTAAATAAGCTGGTTGAATATAGTTTACCAAGGGAAATAAAGCTTTCTTCGCTCAGGAATATCATTTCCGCCGGAGCGCCTGTTCACCGGTATGTATTGGAATCATTCGGCCGGATGGTTCCTGATAATGCAAAAATACATACCCCCTATGGTGCAACTGAGGCATTGCCTGTCACTGACATTACCGCTTCCGAGCTTCTCCGGATATATTCAGATGGGCCTGAAAATGGAAACGGGATTTGCATCGGGAATCCTGTTGAAGGGCTGGATGTTAAAATTATTGAGATAACCGACAAACCTGTAGAATCGTGGGATAGTGCCAGACTTCTGCCTGATAATGAAGTTGGAGAAATAGTTGTAAAAGGAGCATGGGTCTCCCCCGCTTATTTTAAAAAAAATGATGCAAACAGATTTTCAAAGATCTCTGATCTTATTGCACATGAAATCTGGCACCGGATGGGAGACCTGGGGAAATTTGATTCACATGGAAGGCTATGGTTTTACGGACGGAAGTCACAAAGGGTAAAAACTTCTGACGGCACTCTGTTTACCATACCCTGTGAAGCTGTGTTTAACAAGCATCCTCATGTGGCTCGTTCAGCTCTTGTCGGAGTACATCTGAATGAATCCGGAATTAAAAAGCCCGTGATCTGTATCCAGCTTAAAAAAGGATTTCGTCCGACAAGAAAATTGATTCAGGAATTACATAATCTTGGAAGCTATGCCCTGATTACTAAAGGGATATCAGATATCCTTTTCAAAAAAGATTTCCCGGTCGATCCGAGGCATAATGCCAAGATCTTTCGCGAAAAACTGGCCCTGTGGGCTTCAAAAAAAATGAAATGAATGCACTGGTAACAGGTGGAGGTGGGTTTATTGGTTCAGCACTTGTAAATGAACTGGTTAAAAGAGGCTTCAGAGTCACAAGCTTCTCAAGAAATGATTATCCCGCTCTTAGAAAAATAGGGGTTGTTGTCAAAAGGGGAGATCTGTCTGACGCAAGTTCAGTTTTAGAGGCATGTAAGGATATTGACATAGTATTTCACGTTGCTGCAAAAGCTGGGATAACTGGTAATTACAGAGATTATTACAGGACAAATGTAACAGGCACCGGTAATATTATTCATGCCTGCAAAATGAATAAAATCAAATATTTAATATCTACCAGCTCAGCAAGCGTTGTTTTTGATGGGAGCAACATTGAAGGATCTGATGAATCACTGCCCTACCCCGCCCGACCTGTATCCTATTATACTGCAACCAAAGCTCTGGCAGAACAGCTTGTTTTGCAAGCCAATTCCCCAACACTGAGAACGCTTTCACTGAGGCCTCATTTGGTTTATGGCCCGGGAGATAATCATTTGTTTCCGAGGATAATATCAAGGGCTAAAACAGGCAGACTGCTAAGAATCGGCGATGGCAGGAATCTGATAGATGTCACATATATTGACAATATTGTGTCAGCTCATATAAATGCCGCACAGGCTATGATAAGCAACCCTGAAGTAACAGGCAAAGCCTATTTCATTACTAACGGAGAACCCGTTCCTTTATGGGATTTCCTTAATATGATGCTTATCATATCAGGTTATGAATCAATTCTTAAGTCAGTTCCCGCCCGGGCTGCATTATTATTTTCAGGCCTGACAGAGGCATTTTACAAAATATTCTTAAAATCCCGGGAACCAATGTTAACGCGTTTTTTAGTGAGTGAATTAATCCATTCCCATTGGTTTGATATTACCAGAGCCCGCAGACTCTTGAATTATAATCCCGGAATATCGAATATTGAAAGTTTGAAAAAAATGGCGGAACGTATTAAATTAACATAAGTTGCTGGCTACTGGTTGCAGCCAGGTTAAAAGAATGAATACAAAAAATAATAAAATACTCCTGTTGTTTACTCTGCTAATTATCATGGTTCCGCAAACCGCATTTGCAGATAAAAAAAATGATATTCAATATAAGTTTACTCAGACCGATTCCACTCTCTCTTTTTATGGCAGTTTTAAAACAGATAAAAGTCCGGAATGCCTGCTTGAGATATTTCTTAACTACAATCATATTAAAGCACTTGCTCCTGATGCAATGGAAGTGCAATTAATTGATCAGGGCAACAACTGGAACCGGTTCAGATATATATATCAGAAATTTATTTTTTTTGAAAATATATCTGTATGGCACAGAAAGTTCGACATGGAAAAACAAAGAGTAGATATTATTCTTGAATCATCTGTAAATAACCTGGCCAAAGTACCTAGAATGATTTCTTCTTCAGGTTTTTACCGGATTAAAAAACAAGGAGATGACATAATCGTGGAATATCATCAGGAATGTCAATTGACAAAATCATCAATTACAAATTTATTATTAGGCACTTTAAAAAATGAAGCAATCCATTTTATGAAAAAGCTTTTCGAATATTCAAATACGATTTGTGGAGACAAGCCGGTGATTGACAAGTAATTTTTAACATTTATGTTATCCCGATTTTTAAGAAATAAGATAAGCAGGCATTTTACAAAACAAGTTGGTTATTCCTTTGGCTTGATCCTGAAATAGTAATATAAATAGAAGATGCCGTGGAGAAAGATTACCACACCAAACTGCATATGTGGTCCCCTGTGCATAATTTCAACATATTTAAATGATCCATAAAGAACTAAAAAGTACCAGAGCAGGAAAAAAATACATGCATATAATTCATGTTTCCATGATAATATAAAGCCCATTATAAAAAGACCTAGAAGTACAGGAAGTATAATCCCGGGTATACTCAGAAAATCCATTGAATCCCGGTAAATTATATCAGATATCATATATATTAAATATAATACCGCATAATTGATTATGAGTACTCTTAGAATGAATTTCCACCTCTGAGGTTTTAAGACCGGGGTTGTACCGGCGCTTTTATACCATCCGAGAAGCAGGAATGCTCCCGCAACCAGAAGAGGCAATGCGAATACTGTATCCATCCCTCTTTCTGTATGAATTAAAGCTCCATTAATCCATAGTGCTGTATTAAGGATCATTAGAGTAATACCGGAAAGAATTTTAAATATGTTAAAAAATCCTGATTTCATCCCCCAAAGATTTATTTATTATATTACGCTTCCCTCGGAACAATGCATTAGTGCAAATCTATTACTCTTTCGGGTGATTTATGCAACGGGCTGTTTTCAGTTGTCCACCTGCTGAAATCAAAGTTATATCTAAAAATTATCTTAAACAATTTTGTCTTTTTCATGTAAAATATTGTATGCAAACCTCAGGGTGATGAATTTGTCCGGATTTCTTTCAGATCTTAGTAAAATATCAGACCTGAATATTTATTACATTTCCCGCTGAAAATGAACTTTTTAAACCGGTTGTTTTGTTGTTTATCCTTTTATTTGTAATTTTCATGTGGAAAGTGACGGCTTTTGGTTTGTGTTTGTTTTACCAGAACTGTTGAAAGTATTATCCCTCACTTTCCCTTTTTACTGGAAATTATTAATTAACCGCTAATTATGGAGGGAATTAATCATGAATGAAGGATCTAAAATTCTTATTATTGAGGATGATGCCGATTTGGTTGCTGTGATGGAAAAAATGTTGGAAAATAAAGGTCATAATGTAGTTGTTGCATATGACCCTGAAGAAGGTAATACTAAATTAAAACAGGAAAGACCTGATTTGATTATTCTGGATGTCATGTTTGGAAGTCATCAGACCGGATTTTAAAGTGGTCAAATAAGGACGGATTTTACACCCTGCCAGAGCAACCAGTAAACCGGTATCTTCAACCGGTTTTTATTTTACACATAATTTTCTAATTATGAGATAAAACCCTCGCGACAGGCTGTCTCCTTCGCTAAAAATGCCCACAGGGCATTTTCTATACGCTCGGCCCTGTTTCTTGCTAGGTTCTTGCTAGGTTTTTGATGATTTTGTGACTATTTGTTTAAAATTAAACAAAGGTCGGTGGTAGTTACCGCCATTCTTTTTATAAAATAGCTTAGATCCTTCAAATCTGGACTTTCAGAGACTGACTTACCCTGGCAAACAAATTTTTGCATTTAGCCTGACTTTGGTTTAAATTTGATAATGAAATAAATAAACCTTAGATGGCAAGCATAATTGAAAGTTATACATACGATATCTTCATCAGCTACCGCCAGAAAGACAACAAAGGTGACAGGTGGGTGAGTGAGTTTGTTGAAGCTCTGAAGACAGAACTCGAATCCACCATTTTATGCTTAAGTTAAATTACTCCATAGATAGAATTCATTAAACAACGGGATTCGTAATACAATCAAACAATTGTAAAGCCATGATTAAAAAAATTACTATAAGCTTTATTCTATTATTGACATCTATCATATCAAACTGTCAAAGTGGCGATGAGTATCAAGTTTTTGCAATTAAATTCTATGAGGGTCGGAACATGACAGCTCAAAATGGGATTGTCGGAGCAAATCCAAAAGATAGCGTACGAGTTTGTAATATGGTTTGGTTCTTGAAAGGAGAGAATGGCAGAAATATCCTTGTGGATGTTGGATTTATTGACACTTCTAAAACAGGGATCAAAAATTATGTTAGACCAGATTTAGTTTTACAAAGAATTAATGTATATCCTTCTGATATCACTGATATAATTATAACGCATCCACACTATGATCATATCGGAGGAATAAATCTATTCCCTAAATCAAAAGTATGGATGCAAAAAGATGATTTCGATTATTTTGTTGGGGAGGCCTGGCAAGATAATGAGACTTCAAAATATTATCAAAAAAATGATGTCCGTAACCTTATTGAAATCAATTTGCAGGGTAGGTTAAAACTTATCAAAGGTGACAATATTGAAATAATGCCAGGTATAAGGGTTTTTATAGGTTCAAAGCATACATTTGAAAATCAATATTTACTTGTCAATTCAAATTCAAAATCAAATAAAATATTGATTGCCTCCGATGCAATTTGGTTTTATTATAACCTTAACAACCTACTACCAGCTACTCTCTGCCTTGATCCTAAGGCATATGTGGAGGCAATGAAAAGGATGAAAACCTTAGTTACAAATCCTGATTTTATAATTCCTGGTCACGATGATCTTGTCTTTTCAAAATTCCCGAAGGTAACTGAGGGAATTGTAAAAATAGGGAACTAGCTGGAAAAGACATTGCCCTTGACCACCTTTAGCCGCATCAAATTGACCACGCAAATCCAGAGTTAAATCCTTGTTGTTAAGTTATGTATGTTTTGTGTCATCTGACCGGATTTTTAAGTGGCCAAAGAAGGAC
>JBGOXH010000292.1:0-3524 GCA_041479075.1 Bacteroidia bacterium
ATTCGGGTTGTCTTACAGGGATAACATCAAATTCAAATATGAAATTCTCCGGAAAGTCGATAGGTTTTTCAAGCTGGTACACCACGTCAGCTGCGAGCAGATGGAACCACTGCCCCGGATAAAGGTTCAGGGTTTTGACCTCACCGCTACCATTTGTAGTCCAGAGTGCGGGGAAATCACCTACTGCATCCTGAGAGAAATCTTCAAAAAGCAATATTTTATCGCCAGGTATAAAATCATATTTTGAGGAGCTTTGCAGAGTCTGCTGTTCCTGCACATTTCCTTTGGCTTCAGATGATTGTTCCTTTTCATTGTTTTTTGCATCAGATGGCTTCCCCTCTTTGGCTTCAGCTTTTTCATTTTCATCCTTTCCATTTACGACATCTTTGGCACCCTCTTCTACTTTATCCAGAGTCTTATCAATAGCTTTATCTGTTGCCCGGTCGGCACGTTCAGTGACTTTGCTCTTAATCTTTCCCTTTAGATCAATCTGGGCATTAATATCTGTTAGGACAACGAAACAGAAAATCGATAAAAAAAGAAAAAATAATCTTGTTTTCATGGTAGTATTGATTTATTGAAGTACAAGATAAAGTTAGACAATTTTCTTATTCAGGTCATTTTTATTCTTAAATAAATAAAGCTATATAAAAGGGAAAATTGTTTGGACAAAACAATCAGTGACCTGATTCAGGAATCATGTTATTTTTTTGGGAACCATGGAATAAAAGAGCTCGTTTTTTCAATATACTCCTTATATTGAGGCTTTTGTTCTTTAAGGCTCTTCTCCAGCAAGGCAACTCCCGAAACTTTGATAATCAGAGCAGTCATCAGAAGTGATCCCAGCGCAGGCAAATAGCTTCCTGCCGCAAGGCAGATTATGCCATAACCCCACCAGACAGCTGAGTCTCCGAAATAATTAGGATGACGTGTATAATGCCAGAAACCTGAATTGAGCACTTTCCCTTTGTTTTCAGGATTGGATTTAAAAACTGCAAGCTGGTAATCACTCCCTGCTTCGAATACAAAACCTGTAATCCAGAAAGCTATTCCGATATAATCCAGTATTCCAAAGTTATTTTCTTTGCCGTAATACTGAGCTCCGAGCAGAGGAGCTGAAATAAGCCACATTAATATCCCCTGAAGTAAAAAGGTCTGAAAGAAGCTTACCCACCAGTATCTTTTTTCTCCATACTTCTTACGAAATTCCCGGTAACGGAAATCTTCTGCCTTTCCATGGTTACGCCTTGTCAGATATACTGAAAGACGTAGTCCCCAGACAGAAACCAATGCTAAAAGAATAATTTTTCTGAGGAAGAAACCTTCTGTGTTCATGAAATAAAAGCCAGAGACCGCGACAAAACCAAATCCCCAGAAAAGATCGACGATGCTTACATTCTTCAATATTACACTTATAATCCATAAAGCTGACATTAAAGCCATTATTACGATCAGAGCCTGGAGGTAAATATGAAAGAATGACATAAGATTATGTATTTAATCGTAAAGTAAAGCTACTGATGCAGCACCAATACCCGCATTGGCTCCAATGGCAGGGGAAATATTAACTAAAGAGACTGACTTCTTTCCGGTCAGTTTTTCCATTTTTCCAGAATACCAGTCAGCTGCTTCATTGTTATTAGCATGGAGAACAATATAATTCCAAATTGTTTTATCTCTGCTTATTCCCCGTATGTGCTCCATAACTTTTTCCATATTCGCCTTCTGGTTGTATGCTTTATCAAATACAATCGATTTTCCTGATTCATCAAGTGAAACAATGGGATTAATATTGAGTATTCTTGCGATTAGACCCTTCACAACAGATACTCTTCCTCCACGAACCATGTATTTTAATGTCCTGACACTCACAAATATACGGGCATTGGTAATCCATTTTTCCGTCAACATTACAACCTCATTATGAGATAAGCCGGCTTCAATAGCTTGTGCTGTCCGGAGGACTATTAAACCAAGAGAGCCTGAAATATTTCTGGAATTTATGGCTGTAACTGGTTTATTAAATTCCTGACTTATTTTCTGAGCAGCTTTCTGACTGCTGAAAAATGTACCGCTTAATTTATCACTGAGATGAATTGCAATAATAGAATCGTAATGGGAAGCAAGGTGGGAGTAAAGGTTTATAAAGGTACTTTCATTAATCTGGGCCGTTTTGGGATATTCTTTACAATCATTGAGCATCGAATAGAACTGCTCAGGCTGAATTGTCACCTTATCCAGATAATGGTTCTCTCCAAAATTTAAATTTAGCGGAACCATATTTATCTGGTAATGATCAATTAGCTCAGGTGCCAGGTCACATGTGGAATCAGTAACAAGTGCAATATTCCATTTCCTTTCATTAACTGTCTGATAATGACGTATCATGTCATCAGCTTTCTGAAAGGTAATTGTTCCTGCCTGCCTGAGGTTATTGAATAATTCTGAAGGCGTATTTGTGTGAACGTGAAGTCTTAGTATTTTATCTGATCCTGCTATGACAACAGAATTTCCATACTTTTCGAGGATACCGGAGAGAGCTTTCTTATCAATATCACAGTGCTTAATGATAGCTTCGGTACAATATCTGAAATCAATCTTTTCGGGGTATAACTCTTCAATTTTCGTATAAGGTTCTGCGATGCTTCTGGTAAAGACAAGATTTCTTATATCTCTTGAATTAATGAAATCCACAATTCCTTCAAAGAATAAAACAAAACCTTTAGCACCGGCATCCACTACATTATGCTTCCGCAATACAGCCAGTTTCGTCTTGGTCTCAATGAGAGATTTTTTCAGGATCTCAAAAGAACTCTCAAACATATGCCTGAAATCAGCAAAATTATTCCTGCGGCTATAAATATAGTCTGCCATCTCTCTTATTACAGTGAGCATTGTACCTTCGACAGGCTTTGCAACTGCTTCATAAACATACCTTACAGATCTTTGTAATATCTCAGCAAATTGTGTAATGTTGACAGAGTTCAATTCACCGGTTTCATTACTGAGTCCGTAAAAAAACTGGGCAAAAATAATTCCTGAGTTTCCTCTTGCATTCATCAGTGTCGCTTCCGCTATCCTGTCCGCCGTAATCTTATATGATCTGTGGGGATGAAGAGATTCTATAACCGACCTGATTGTTGCAACAAGATTGGTTCCTGTATCACCATCGTTTACAGGAAATACATTTATTCTGTTGAGTTCGACCTGATGCTCGATTACTTTTCTGGCTCCGGCAATAAATGCATAGTACAAATTTCTGCCGTCCATCTCGAGATAAGGATCTGTTTTAACAAGAGTCATTCAGTTCATTCTTTCGTTTTGGCAAAGTTAATAAATTAACACCTTTTTTGCTTCTTTGTTCAATTGGAATACAAAAATTATTTTGTGATTTGCCATTGAACTTAATTTACAAAATTATGTTATTACTACGACCAATTGAATTTAATTTGTTGAAATTGATTTTTTAATTAAATGAAATAATGATAAGAAGAATGAAAAATATTTTATTTATGACAACTATG
>JBGOXH010000248.1:0-4331 GCA_041479075.1 Bacteroidia bacterium
CATCTTGCCTGGGGTCCCTTATATGGCTTGACTACAGAGCTACAGTATAAAAAGCTGTACTTTAATATAGATCTGATTTACAGTGCATGGGAGTCAAAATTCAGCTCTTTCCTTCCAGTAGCTGGTATAGGATTTGTTTTTTAAATTCTGCTAAAAAAGAATAATGCAGATATGAAAAGAATTGTTTTTTTCAGCATTATTGTAAGCCTGGCTTTATATTCTATAAACGCACAAAACACCACAAAAGGAACTCTGGATGTCGGGAAGAAGAATCAGAATACGACAACGGGTAATCTCAACATCGGGAATACAAATATTGAAACAAAAAATATCAAGGGGAAAAATATTGCAACAGGAGCATTAGACCTGGTTGACAGTAAAAGCATAATTGAAGATGTGGAAGAATATGTGAATACATCTCTCCAGGAATGGATTAAAAAAGGAAAATACGAAAAAACAGCTGATTACCAGCTCCGGGTTACAGAAGAAAGCAAAAAATTACAGATAGAAAAACTTACCCAGGAAAGGGTTAATACCTTAGCACAGGGTAGTATAATTAAATTATCTGTCATTGGTGATGAGTATGATGCTGACAACGAAGTGTTCCGGCTTGATTTTGACGTTCTTCTGCCAATTTACATTAAAGTGCCTATTGAAGGAGGGCAGGCAGAATCTTTTGATAAAAATCTGTCGGGATTAAAACTTGAAAATCCCAGATACACACTTACTCCGGCGGAGGATTTTGCTTTGCTGAGTATTGATGTAATTAATCCCGGGAACAGTAAATTGTACACCTACAATAGTGCGGATCCTGTATCCTATAAAGAGACTAAGGTTTCAACAAACTATTCAGCTGTAAGAATTAAAGTCAATTCAGATTATAATCCATCAACTACGGTAAATATTTCAAAAGAAATTGTTACACCACTCAAATCAACGGTGGATCAGGATATTCCCGTGTCGGGTTCAAAAGATGCAAACACATTTGCATTGATAATCGGTAATGAAGATTATCATTCTTATCAGGATGGGTTGAATGAAGAGGCGGATGTTCAGTTTGCGGAAAACGATGCGCGAATATTTTATGAGTACTGTAACAAAACGCTTGGTATACCTGAGGAAAATATAATCCTCGTTATTAATGGCAGGATGATGACCATGAACCGTGAAATAGAAAAGATTTGCAAGTTGGGAAAAGCACTGGGAAGCGATGCTAAAATCATTTTCTACTATGCAGGCCATGGATTGCCGGATGAACAAACAAAAGAAGCATATCTGATCCCTGTAGACGTAAGTGGAACCGATTTACAATTTGCAATTGAATTAAAGGAGATTTATAGGAAACTCTCAGATCTTCCGGCAAGGAAGGTGACTGTCTTTATTGATGCCTGCTTCAGTGGTGGAGCAAGAAATCAAGGGCTTCTTGCTACACGTGGAGTCAGAATGCCGCCTAAAGAAGAGAGTATTATAAATGGGAATGTTGTAGTTTTTACTGCCAGCAGCGGAGAACAATCATCATTACCCTATAAAGAAACCGGACATGGTATGTTTACTTACCATCTGCTCAAAAAAATTCAGGAGACCAAAGGAGATATTACCTATGGCGAATTATCAGATTATCTTCAAAGAGAGGTTAGTATAAAATCCATTCAGATAAACAACAAAGAACAAGTTCCTCAAACAAATATTTCAAACGGATTGATTAACAGGTGGAAAGAGATTCCTCTAAAGTAAATTAGATTCTGAAACTTAGTTAATAACCACAAACAATTCCCAGACACCTTTCGTGGAGCATAATTTTCCAATGGGAATAGAATAAGAAAAATTTCTGTTATTTTTATAACATCAATCAATACAATTACTAATTATATTTTAAATTATTATGAAACGAGGATCATGGGTTAGATTTACTGCTTTTATTGGCATTTTTTACTTAATTATTGTCACTTCCTGTTCAGAAAAGCAAAACTGGCCGCAGTTCAGGGGACCTGAAGGTAATATGGTGCTAACAGGCAAAAACCTGCCTGAAGAATGGGACACTGTTAAAAATATTGCATGGACATATCAGCTTGATGGCTTAGGCTGGTCATCTCCTGTAATCTTGGGAAACAAAGTGTTTATCACATCCGCATTTCCTGAAAAAGTAGCACCTGAACCGGAAAGGGGACCAATGCCCGGTACGCCTGCGGAAGGACAAACAGGCAGACCGCAACCGGGTCAGATGCCTCAGGGCGGTCCTGGTTCTCAGCCGGGACAAATGCCTCAGGGCGGTCCGGGGCCTCAGCCGGGACAAATGCCAGGGGGACCAAGACCAGAGGATAATGACACTTCTTTTAAATCAGATATTTACCGTTGGGAAATTATATGTATCGACCTGAACACCGGGAAAGAGCTCTGGAAGCAGATTGCATTCAAAGGTAATCCCAGAGTCAAAAAAGGACCTCAGAATACTTATGCATCAGAGACTCCTGTTACTGATGGTAAAAACATTTATGCTTATTTTGGCATGACTGGACTTTTTTGCTATGATCTTGATGGAAGACTATTATGGCAAAAAGATCTGGGAGCATATAAAACACAGAGCGGATGGGGAACAGGTTCATCACCAGTACTTTACAATAATACCTTGTTTATCCAGGTCGACAATGAAATAAATTCGTTTATTACAGCTATTGATGCAACAACCGGAGATGAAAAATGGAAAGTCGCACGCGAAGAGAAAACCAACTACAGCACTCCGTATATCTGGAAGAACAAAATCAGAACTGAACTTGTAGCCTGCGGGAAAACAGCACGTTCATACGATCCTGAAACCGGGAAGCTTATTTGGGAGCTTAAGACAGGAGGGGAACAAACTATACCTTCTCCGGCTGGAGATGCCGAACATCTGTTTATCGGGAATGAAGGAGGTAGTAAAGTCAAATCAAACCTGTTTGCAGTTAAAGCAGGTGCCGAAGGTGATATTACAACGAAAGAGGGAGAAACAACAAGCCTGGGTGTTGAATGGATCTGTCCTGATGCGGGAATGGGAAATGCTTCTCCGCTTCTTTATAACAGCCTTATTTATCTTATCGGAAGCCGGGGCGATATCAGCTGTATAAATGCAGCAACGGGGACCCAGGTATATAAAACAAAAATTCCAGATTCCGGTTCCATCTGGGCATCACCATGGGCATACAATGGCAAAATCTGGTTTTACGACGAGAAGGGCATAACCCGTGCAATAAAAGCCGGTGAAAAATTCGAGCTTGTTGCAGAAAACCACCTTAATGACAAATTCTGGGCATCGATGGCTGCAACAGGGAGAGGATATATTTTTAAAGGGGTTGAAAAACTATATTGTGTGAATAAATAGAAATTCATCCAGGACATGTACAAATCATGATTATTAAAGAATATTATGAGCTTAAAAAAATCAAAAAATGCAAAGCTGATTCCCGGAGTATGGGAATGCATAATTTCAGAATTAATAACAGGAAAGCAAGGCCTTTCAATTTCCGGGAATCCAAAAATTACTGACAGCCCGTACGGTAAAGCAGTATGGTTTGACGGTACTAATGATGGCTTTTTTCTTTCGGATAATCCGTTAAAAAGTCTGACCAGCTTCACGGTAGAAACATTGATCAGGCCCGATGCAAATGGACTTGTTGAACAGAGGTTTCTGCATATCGGTGAAACCGACAGTGACCGCTTGCTTGTTGAAACAAGGACAAATGCAAATCAATGGTATCTGGATACATTTATTCTTTCAGGTGAATCGAAGAATGCACTGATTGATCCGGCACTTATGCATCCATGTGGTTCATGGTACCATGTGGTGCTTACACTTGATAAGACAGGGCAAATGACAAATTATATTAACAGCAAAAAGGAAATCACAGGGCATGTTGATTTTAAACCGCTCAATTCAGGTGAAATGTCAATAGGCGCACGAAGGAATAAAGTTTCCTGGTACAAGGGAGCGATCTATAAGATAAGGATAAGCCCGGGGGTATTGAAACCGGAGGATTTTATGACCTTTTAAGGATCTGATCATAGCAACAAAGACATGCCATGGCATATCCTTAATCAAAGGTTGTAATATTTTAGTATGATTCTAGCTCCCAACTTCCCAATTGTCATAATTTATCATATAATATTGTATGTCAACAACATACAATAATCAGAATACATCGGATGATCGCCAGCCAGGACCCTGATGATGTGCTGTCGGAAGCCCTTCCGATAAATGCAACGAGGGTAAGTCCCCGGATAGCACTCCGAAGTTTGCTATTTAAATACCCTAAAAAAATGCCAGTTTTTTAAGTTACGGATAAGATGCGGGGAAACAA
>JBGOXH010000340.1:0-2668 GCA_041479075.1 Bacteroidia bacterium
ATCAGTATACAGGCCTGATCTGACCTGATCGAGGAAAGTTGTTTCCTCCTTATCTGACGATTCGAGAATCTCCCTCATCCTGGAAAGCCAGGTATCAAGTCCGCCTTCACCCTTAATTCCTTTATATTTAAAATGCGCTGCAAGGCCCTTTTCAGCAATCTCATCCATTCTTTTTGATCGTATCTGAACTTCAACCCATTTACCGCGAGGACCAACAACAGTAGTATGCAGAGACTCATATCCATTTGATTTGGGCAATGATATCCAGTCGCGTAACCTGCTTGGATTAGGTTGATAAAGATCTGTTACAACTGAATAAGCTCTCCAGCAGTCAGATTTATCATTATCATTTTTACTGTCGAGGATGATTCTGACAGCAAACAAGTCATAGACTTCTTCAAATTCGACCTCCTGCTTTTTCATTTTAAGCATGATGGAATGAATTGATTTGGTGCGGCTTTTAATTTCGAATCTAAACCCTTGTTTTTCGAGCTTCTCCTGAAGGGGTTGAGAAAATTCCCTTATAAACCTGTTCCTTGATGCTGTCGTTTGTTTAAGCCGGTTTTCAATATAGCTGTACTGCTCAGGTTCAAGATATTTGGAAGCCAGATCCTCCATCTCCGATTTAATATTATAGAAGCCCAGCCGGTGAGCCAACGGTGCATAAAGAAAATATGTCTCAGATGCAATCGGTAATTGCTCTTTCCCGGGAGCCATATCAAGGTTACGCATATATTCCAGTCGTTCTACCAGCTTGATAAGTATTACACGTACATCATCAGCAAGACTTAATAAAAGCTTACGGAAGTTTTCAGCCTGGTATGCCGATTGCATAGATTCTATGCTTGAAACTCTTGAAAAACCATTTAAGATTTCGACAACCTTCTTTCCTAATTCCTTTTCAAGTTCCTGTAAGCTGATATCCAGATTGTTATATGAATCGTGAAGCAGGGCTGCAATTATTGATGTGAGTCCCAGACCCATCTCTCCTGCAATAATCCTGGCAACAGAAAGAGCATGAAGTATCTGGAGCTCTCCCGTAAGTATTTTATTTCCTCCACAAGATTTAATTGCAAGGTTGAGAGCTCTCCTTATTTTAGCATAATCTTCCCTGGCAACTGTGTTTTTGGCCGCTCTCAGCAAAGCTCTGTATCCCGATTGTATTTCTTTAGATTCCAATGAAGCCATTGAAAGTGATTGTCCTGTTGCAAGTAAACAAATATTCTTTAACCATAGGTCAGATTTCAAAAAAAATCCCCGGGTAATTCAGGAATCCCGGGGACTTAAAAATATTAAAATTTCTATCTGATTGAGATTCCTAACCCTGCTGACAACACACTGTAATGCGCCCACGTATAGTCGACATGAAAGGTAACGACCGCCAGCTTAAGTCTGAAGCCAGCATTTGCCCTTAGTCCGGAAAAGTTTTTGATGTTTATTTCTCCAAATTCAGCTCCTGTTATTACTCCTGCATCTGTATAGACAGGCCCAGTTTCTCCCCATGTTGGTGTTGGATAATATCCTTCAAGTTTTACTGAAGTATTGGTTTTGCTATAACCAATTCCACCATAGAATGTAATAACTTTTAAATTTACCGATGCAAGTGCACTCACATTCCAGGCTTCAACTATTGTAGATAAATTCTGATCTGAGAAAGAAGTATTATCATAATTTGAATAGTTTGAGTAATCACCACCATAAGGTGCTAATGCAACCTTAACATTCGAATTCAGTCTCGTATATCCTCCAAAAAGTGCAATATCATAAGGCATAACTTTGTCACCCGGAAAGTACTGTGAAATACTGTGCATTAATCCAACCCCCCATAAGAAAACATCCCCATTTTTAAGAGGTATCCGGGGGATGATTCTTCCTTTTATTTCAGTCCCCAAAGGAAGACCTAACCCTATTTGAATTGTTGGAACAGGAATAAATCTCCAATTGACTCCGGGAGGAGTATTGAATGATGCAAGTGTATAACCGGCTGAATCATAAGTCATTGCTGGTCCTTCTTCCTTAGGCCCCGCAATTGTTGGCGCAGGCTCTGTTCCGACTAAAGTCAAAGATTTGAATGTCATAGAGGATATATCAAATGTCTTTTCAGATGACGGAACTATACCAACATTAACACCGAGAGTAATATCGAAACCTCCGAATTTATGAGGTTTTGCAGTATTATACCAGCTTCCGTTCAATCCAGCGCCGAATGCATTTACCCATGGGGTAATATATGCACTGAGCAATTGTACACCATCTTCTTTGGCGCTTCTTAGGAAATCAATACTTTCAACCTGAGAAAATGCAACTGATGAAAAAAATAAGGAGGAAATCATCAAAATTGCAGTTCGTTTTGTGAATAATCTATTCATAACTATTTGATTTAATTCTTCTTTCTAATAACTACAATTATAATAAAACGAATAATTCAGTATTTTGACTTAAAGTTCAGGCTATTATAATATATAACGCAATCAGATTGCCAAAGGTTGCATTATTCCGGTAAAAAATATCCAAATAATTAATCGCCATGACAGAAAAAGATGAATTTCAACTTTTATTTAAATGGTGAGTTAGGCTCCTTCGACATTTCTTTATAGTAGCTCCAGTCGACAAATCCTGGTATGATTCTTTGGAATAGTGCAGTCAGTCTGCCTATCCAGGTAAGAAT
>JBGOXH010000226.1:0-4851 GCA_041479075.1 Bacteroidia bacterium
ACCAACTCCGACTTCAAGTATTTTGCCTTTAGTGGAGCTGATCTCATTCAGAAAATATTCACTATCGACTGAATCTCTGACATTGTGATATATCTGGTCATAAAACCGTGCAAAATTTTCAGGGTATTTATAAATCATTGTCTTGTAAATTTGAAAGTAATCTTACAAGATATATATTTAAAAAGTGTCCGGCAAATAGTAAGAGATTCCTCACTTCGTTCGGAATGACATGTGTTTCGGGGATTTAAAACAAAAAGCCCCGATCCGCCAGCTGGCGGACAGGGGCAGCAAAGAAAAGAATGGGGAAATTACAACTTCTTCCTATCATTCTTAAAACAGACAGGCTTTCATGGAGCCTTTAACCTATTATTTACTGTTTTACAAATTCATATTCTGTTGAATCCACGAAGTCAGCAACACGCAGAACCAGCGATTTTACCTGGTTATTCTCTATTTTAAATAGTAATGTCTTTATCCCATAGCCAGGATCGTTATATGTGCACAGAAACCTGTCACCACCCAGGCATTCGAGAATTCCGGTGAGGTTTGGGTGATGTTCAAAGGCAATCTTTAAAGTATTGCCAGTCAGGACAATATCAAGGTAGCCGTACACAGGATGTATATAGTGACCAGCGAAGTTCCTGATATCCGTCGCCGGTTTAATATGCATAGCAACTGTGTCTTTAAGTGACCTGTATGCAGAGAGGTCCCTTTCAGAACTAATTATGGAATATTTCAGAAATACTTTACTGTAATTCCGATATGGCAAATTCAGGTAAGCGTCGACGATTTCCCGTTTCAAAGCTTCATATAAGTAATTCTGGTCAGTGTTGGTCAGCACAATAACTCCAAGTTTTTCTTCCGGTATCATGGTTACCGAAGTTAAAAATCCGTTTACTCCGCCTGTGTGATAGACTATTTCACGGCCTTCGTAATCAGTTAGTTCCCATCCTAATCCGTACAGATTAAAGTGGCCCCGGTTAAAAGGAGGATTTGAATTACCAATAATTGACTGAGGTTTGCGGGTTTCCCGGATTACCGGAAAGGGAATCACCGGTTTGCCATTGTACTTTCCGCTGTCGAGCTGGCAGATTAACCAGTGGCTCATGTCGCTGACTGAAGAACAGACAGATCCTGCAGGAGCAAGGTTATCAATTACCGGATATGGCAAAAGTTTTAATGTATCGAAAACCAGAGTATGAGGTGCGGCAATATTGTGCTGAGAGGGCATTTCAGCTGACAAGGCTATAGTCCGATTCATCTGCAGAGGAATGAATATTCGCTTTTTAATATTGGATTCCCAGCTTTCGTTACTGATTTTCTGGATGCACTCCCCGGCAATTACAAATCCGGCATTGGTATATCCCCATTTACTGCGAAAACCATACATGGGAGTTAGTCTTCCGAACTTTTTAACTACCTGGGCTTCTGTCAAAGCTGAAGTCCAGTACATAAAATCACCCTGAAAGGTTTCCAGTCCCATACGATGGCAAAGAATATCGGTCAGATTAAGTTCTCTGGTGACCCATGGATCTTTCATGTTGAAATCAGGAAGCCATTTTACGACCTTATCGTTCAGGGAACATTTATTATCATATTGCAGCCATGAAACGATTGTCGCGGTGAAAGCTTTCGTATTGGAGCCGATCATGAAAAGGGTATTCTCATCCACCCTTTCGTTCCGGGACATACTTTGTTTTCCATAGCCTTTGGCAATAACTACTTTCCCATCTTTTATAATAGCCACGGCTATACCGGGAATATCCCAGTCTTTTAAAGCCTTGTTAATGTATGTATCCAGGCTATCTTTAATAAAAGCAGGTTCCGGATTCTGGCTGAGAAGAGAAATTTCAACACCTATGAGCAAGACTGCAAGAATTGAAAAGTGTTTCATGATCTGAGTATTGTTATCCTGTTAATAATCACTGATTATATGAAACTAAAATACAAAATTAATCCTTTAAAACAAAAAGCCCCGATCCGCCAGCTGGCGGATAGGGGCAGCCATGAAAAGAATAGGAAAATTGCTTTTGGACAGAATAAGCTTCGATTTTAGAAATGAAGGGAAAAATTATCGGGGAATCTCAATCAATTTGAATCAGATGATTATTCCGGACAAACTGAGCCACCGTTCCGACTCAAAGTGAGCCACCCTTTTTAACGGCGGATTTGTTTGATAAAATTACTCTTTTTTTTCTGACTTTTTCTTTCTTAATGATTCTCCTTTTAATTCTATTCTATGGGCATTCCCTGCCAATCTGTCCATAATTGCATCAGCCAGGGTTGGTTCTCCGATAAAATCATACCATTTGACCACAGGAAGCTGCGATGTTATCATAATAGACTTTTTACCATACCTGTCTTCTAATATTTGAAGGATTGCAAGCCTTGAGATATTGTCAAGGGGTGTTAGTCCGAAGTCATCAAGTATCAATAAATGAGTCTTCTCGATCTGATTAAGCAGTTTAATAAAAGTGCCATCCAGTTTGGATTGCGATACCTTTTCCAGAAAGCGGTTCATACCAAAGTAAAGTACCCGGTAACCAAGAGAACATATTTGTCTTCCTAAAGCACAGGCAAGATAACTTTTACCGCATCCTGTAGCTCCGGTTATCAGGATGTTTTCGGCACGTTCTATAAACAGGCCGTCAGCAAGCTTCATGAGCTGATCCGTTGTAATATTGCGCGCCGGATTACAATAAACCTGCTCAATGACCGCATTGTAACGTAGCTTACTATGCCTGAGATAAAGTTGTGTTTTTTGATTGACTCTGTGTTGCAGTTCGGCTTCTGCCATCCGGGCAATAAGCAGATCGGGCGAGACCTGCTCATGCACCGGCACAGATATCGCCGCTTCATAGGCTTTGACCATTCCGTTAAGTTTTAATCTGCGTAATTGATCAACTGTTGTTTGAACATTCATAATGATTTGGTTTTATTGATTTAACGATATGCTTCTGCTCCACGTATATTTTCATGATCCGGTATAAAAAGTGTTAGTTCATTTTCTTTCATGGGTATTTTATCAAGATTGTTTTTCAGGATGTTATTGACTATTTTATAGTTGATTCTGCTTCCGGTGTTAGCTCTCTTACATGCAGCTTCAAGCCTTTCATTACCATATTTTTCTGCAAGTCTCAACACCCCAAGGCATCCATCATAGGTCTGTTCAATAAATGCCTTTGACCCTAAAAGACTATTAATTGCTATTTCAGTTTGTTCCCCGATACGTGACGCACGGAGAATGAAGTCATCCTCAGTCCAACCTTTTTGCTCTTTATATCTCTGGTGAGATTCCGGCATATGTTCAGCAAGGGTAGTATATCCGTTACGACGAATGTCACGTTTATGTACGGCGATCCGCTGCATATTACCTATAAATATCTCTACCTCCTGCTCATCATACACAATAATAGCATCCTGCCCTATGTATTGATGCGGAACACTATACTGATGCCAGTCCTCACCCAGGATAACATGGTAATTCGGCTTTACTTTAGCTTTCGTGCGATACTTAAGCATAAATGGTTCTGCGGGCAACTCTCTGAGTGTTGGTTTCTCCTCATTAATAAAACAATCTCTCCTGCTTACCAATCGCTTATACATCGGACGATTGTTAAACTCTTCGAGGAGATCCGCAACCCTGTACTTAAGCTCTGATAAACTAAAAAATGTTTCATTGCGCATCCTTGCATTTATCCTCTGATAAGACAGATGAACGCTTTTCTCAACTGATGGTTTATCTTTTGGTTTTATCGGTCTGGTTGCTTTTAAACATGTGTTGTAATGAACGGACCATTGCTCCGCGAGTAGCGTAAATGTCGGTTCATAACGATTCGATTGGGTGACAAACTGTTTCATGTTATCAGAGAGGATAGCCTTTGGAACACCTCCAAGGTACTCCAGGGCTCTGTTTAAAGCCGGTACCAGATGTTCCATCCTGCATGATACAAGTGGCTCTATATAACTAAAGGAACTATACGCCATTGTACACACTAAAACCGGGCACTCGATAATCTCGCCGGTTGGGCGGTCAATGTAGCTCATCTTTGACCCGGCAAAATCAATCTCAAGTATCTCGCCCGGAACATATGTATTATGATAAACAGGATTTCTGGAACTGAACTTTGAAAGCAATTCGCAGAACTGTGAGTACATATAGCCATCAGGTTGTTCCTGACGGTACTCTTGCCACAGCAGTTCCCTGGTTACTCCTTTACGTTTTAACTCCTTAAGATAATAATCCTGATTCTCACTTAGATACTTTCTCCTTGGATCACGATCTTTTACGGTTTCTCTGGCGTAGACAACTGCCGCAAGATCTGTATCTGATAATTGAAGTAAATCATTAAAACTTTTCCCGGTCTGTTGAAAACGTAACTCATAAGCATCGATGGTATTTCGACTCACCCCGATCAGACGATTGGTCTCTCGCTTACTGTAACCATCCGATAGTAATTGTAATATCCGACGTACTTGTAACATACTCTTTGGTTTATTTGCCATGCTATTTGATTCTTCAACCAAGTTAACATAGCTCGTTGTTACAAATTCGCTGTTGGGGGTGGCTCAATTACTGCCTGAATGTCACTCAACGTGAGTCTTGTAAAAGTGGCTCAGTTTGCCCCGGAATAGGTGGCTCAGTTTCATCCGGAATAAGTGGCTCAGTTTAGTCCGGAATTAGTGGCTCAATTTGATCCGGTATAATCACTCTCCATAAGAAAAGATATCCATTCACCCATTACCCCATGCAATTAAGTAGCAGTTTCTCAAATTTTACACTTGCAGATGAGGATTTTGATCCTATCTGCTTAAAGGGAAAACACTGGGAGATAATAAAATTAGATATTA
>JBGOXH010000064.1:0-11920 GCA_041479075.1 Bacteroidia bacterium
CAATCATGTGCTCAAAAAATTCAGCCAATACAAAGGAATAAGAAATTTAATTGTTACTGAGAATGGTACTTGTGTCCCTGATAAACTTGAAAACGGACGAATTCATGATAAGGACAGAATAGAATATTTTAAAAATCACCTCTCTGCAGTGTTAAAAGCTAAAAAGGAAGGAGTAAATGTAAATGGCTATTTTGTATGGTCGCCGACCGATAACTTTGAGTGGGATAAAGGCTACAGCCCACGTTTTGGATTGGTTTACGTAGACTTCAAGACACTTGAACGGTATATTAAGGATTCCGGCTTTTGGTTTAAGGAGTTTTTGAAATAGGAATAGCTTAAAAAAGAAAATGAATTGATTTAAATTAGATTGTTTCATAAAAAACAAATAGGCTGAATTCAAAACAGATTCAGCAAAAGGCCCACAAATTACTGCCATGCCGGTAATTGATATTAATTTGGTTCCTTTTAAAAGGGCAAAGAAATCGTTAACAGTCGGTGTTCCAGAAGAAAATATGATGTTGCAGGGGAGGAGACCCCCTGTCCCGGGATTACCTCCTCTCTTCGTTCGTCGGTGATCCCATTCGAGGGAACCATTCAGAGCTTAAATGACCCTCCGGGTCTTTTTAAATGTTGTCTAAATAGCAGTAATCATTTATTTATTACTTATATATTTCCTCCTCTTTACGAAGTAGAGAGGGGGATAAAAGGGGGTGAGTACATGAGGTTTTAAGGGATTACTCGCTGCGCTCGTGATCCCTTCGGGGGCAGCTTCAAAGCCATCAGATCAGTCCGCCCTGAGGGCGTCTTTTTATTTTATTCAAAGTCCTCATTCATGCAAGCATGGTTAGGACTTTTCATAAAACAAAAATCCCGCAGCAAGCTGCGGGACTGATCTGTGACCTTTTGCGGAGAAAGAGGGATTCGAACCCCCGGTCCCGTGGATACAGGACAACGGTTTTCAAGACCGCCGCATTCGACCACTCTGCCATTTCTCCAATTCTACTTCAAGATCGCCGCTTTGACCATGGCATCTATCCCGCTTTTGCAGGCAAAAGCGGGACCATTTCTCCAAAAAAGTCCGCCGCAAAGATAATATTTTTTTAATTCGTGAAATCCTTACAATTATATGTTAGTTAACTATCAGATAATCAATAATATACATAAATTATTAACAAATTGTGAACAAGAATTCGTACTTGTTGTATCTCAAACTGACGATTGGTGGGGAACTGCGACTTTTCAGGCAAAATCCGGTTTTCATCAAAAAAAAGAAGTATTTTAACCTAAAAGTCGCATTATTTGTGGAAAAACGACAAAATAAATTTGCTTATGAATTAAAATAAAATAAATTTGTATTCAATTAGCAAAATGGTCTAACCTTTAATTTTTATTATTATGACAAAAAAAGATTTAGTTGCTTCAATTGCAAAAGACGCAGGTCTTTCAATTAAAGATTCAGGAAAAGCTCTGAATTCATTTGTTACTTCTGTTGGAAAAAGTATGAAAAAAGGCCAGAGGCTTCAGCTTCCCGGCCTTGGTACATTCAAAGTAGTAAAAAGAAGCGCAAGAGTTGTCCGCAACCCGCGTACAGGTGCTAAACTAAACGTTCCTGCCAAGAAAGTTGTTAAATTCAAAGCAGCTCCTGCTCTTGACAAAGGTCTTTAATCAGAACTGATTGAGATTGCTAAGGGGTGTTTCGACACCCCTTTTTTTTATTTATTATCACGAGTATCAAATGCCATTTCTAGTCGGAAGAGAACGATTTGTAATAGAAATTTTTTCGAATAGATTCAACTAAAATACTAATGTTAAAATTTATGAATATTTTTTTACTATTTTTGATTGCTTAACCCTGACTAAATCGTTTTTCATGAACTGTATCATTGTTGATGACGATAAGATGTGCTGTAAAATACTGGAAGGATATGTGAAAAAATCCACATCTCTTAACCTGGTAGGTTCATTCAGTGATTCAGTTGCTGCCAGAAACATTCTTACGGAACGAAATGATATAGACCTGATAATCCTCGATATCCAAATGCCTGAAATGAATGGATTCGACTTTATCGTTAGCCTCGATTTGCCCCCAAATATAATAATTGTAACCTCGGCTGAAGAATATGCTCTGAAAGCTTTCGATTTTAATGTCGTCGATTACCTTCTTAAGCCTGTCACCTATGGTCGTTTCTGCAAAGCTATCGATAAAACAATCAGATACTACACCAGGAAAGAAACAACAAACACAGGCGATGAAGAGATCTTTATTAAAAAAAGCTCCTCACTGGTCAAACTGAAACTGAAAGATATAATTTACATAGAGGCTCTTGAAAATTATGTCACTCTGAACACCAATGATGACAGATTTACAATTCATTTTACTATGAAGGCCATTGAGAATCAGCTGCCTTCAGGCATCTTTATACGGGTGCACAGATCTTTCATCATCAACAAGAGCATGATACAGACAATTAAAGAGAATTCGCTCGACCTCATCATCGGAGATACCCTGAAAAGCATTCCTGTCGGAAAATCATTCAGAGATACACTTTTGAATGATATAAATGTGATGGCCAGATAATTTGTTCTTCTTCAAATGCTAACCAACCGTCAACTTTTTCTGCTTCGTTTGGGACAGACTTCATCCACGCCATTAGCTCTTGAAATAGAAAAAGCTGAGGGTGTATTTATGTTTGGTACTGCCGGAGAGAAGTATCTCGATCTGATCTCAGGGGTCTCTGTCAGCAATACCGGACACAGACACCCAAAAGTTGTGGATGCTGTAAAGAGACAGGTCGATTCATATCTGCACCTTATGGTCTATGGCGAAATGATCCAGAACCCGCAGGTTAAATATGCTGAACGACTGACACAACTTCTCCCTCCGGATCTTGATAATTGCTATTTTGTCAATTCAGGCAGCGAAGCTGTCGAAGGAGCTCTGAAGCTTGCAAAAAGATTTACCGGAAGAAGTAAAGTTGTCTATTTTAAAAGTTCGTACCATGGCAGTACTCATGGTGCTCTGAGTATTCAGGGAAGCGAGATCTATAAGAATGCTTTCAGACCTTTGCTGCCAGATACCTGGCAAATTGACTTCAATGATTTCCAGTCGCTCGATTCAATTGATAATAAAACTGCCTGCGTAATTGTCGAGCCAATACAGGCTGAGGCAGGTGTTATTTTTCCTGAAAAAGGATTTCTTGAAGAAATAAGAAAAAAATGTTCCGAAAATGGTGCTCTCCTGATTTTTGATGAAATACAGACAGGTTTTGGACGTTTAGGAAATATGTTTGCTATTGACCGGTTTAAAGTTGTTCCTGATATACTATTGCTTGCAAAAGCACTTGGAGGAGGAATGCCACTCGGAGCATTCATCTCATCAAAGAAAATCATGTCATCGCTCATTGCAAATCCACAGCTTGGACATATAACTACTTTCGGCGGGCACCCGGTTTGCTGTGCTGCCGGACTTGCTTCGCTTGAAGTAATAATTGAAGAAAAGCTGACGGAGTCATGTACCGGTAAATCGGCTCTTTTTAAAAAAGAATTAAAACACCCTGTAATATCTGAGATCAGGGGTGAAGGACTTCTTCTGGCTATAGAGCTGGTTAAGCCGGAATATGTGCAGTATGCAATTTCACATGCACCGGAATATGGCATTATACTTGATTATTTTCTGTTTTGTAATAATGCATTCAGGATTGCCCCGCCTTTGATTATCAGTAATGATGAAATTCTCAATGCTTGCAGTCAGGTGAAGCAGCTTCTTGATAATACACTAAGAAATACAAAAACTAAATGAGGCTGAAACCATACATTCATTTTATACTGGCCCTGATATTATTTTCGACTTTGAAAGGGCATTCACAATCAAAGGATATTTCTATAATACTTAAAAATCTGTATGATAGGATACTGTATAGCAATAATGATGTCGAAAAACTAAGACTTAATGACTCTGTACATCTCTTAATAGATAACTATGTAACTTCGGATTCGGTATTTGTCCACAAATTTTCAAATCTCCGTTACTTGGGTCAGATTACATCACCAGATTCGAAGTTAAAGATTATAAACTGGAATCTGATCCTCCGTGATGGAAGCAACAAATACTTCTGTTATTTAATAAGAAAAGGAGAAAAAGGGAAAGGGAATAAGGTGTATAAACTTAACGGATCTCACAGTGATAATCCAATAAAGACAAATAGATCTTATTCTGAAAAAGACTGGTATGGAGCGCTTTACTATGCTATCAAGCCTTATAAGAATGATTACGTAGTCCTGGGCATCGATAATAGCAGCTTATTTCAAACCAGGAAAATAATAGACGTGTTAAGTTTTACACCTGAGGGAGGATTACTTTTTGGGAAGAGCTGCTTCATCAAAGGCAAAGAAACTAAACTGAGAGAAGTGCTGGAATACTCTTCTGAGGGAGTTGTCTCACTGAGATTCAAATCCCAGAAACTCATTGTATTTGATCATCTTGATGTTTTTTCAGCAGGTCATGAAAATAATACTGAATCCTATGGTGCCGGATTATCTTTTGATGGATATAAACTTATAAAAGGCAACTGGGTATTCATTTCGAATATTGATGCGAAAAATGTCAGGGATAAAAAATGAATATTTAATAACGACATACTATTATGCCCTGGACAAAAATGACATATCTTTTCTGTTATGATGATCATCGAGGCTTTACTGAGGATATCAGGAAAAGGTTCTCTGATGAAACACAATATAAGGTTGAATCATTTCATACAAAGCTTGAATTCATAAAACATTGTAAGAAAGAGAAGGAAAACAGGTCTTGTAAAGTAGCACTTATTGTAGCCCCTGATGCAAAGGAACAGTTTGAAATGATAGACGAAATGACACAGGAAATAAAAAGGATAGATCCTAAAACCGGTCTGATCCTTCTTGTTCCGGTCGATAAGATGGAAGATCTGAAGAAAACCGTCAGATTTAATATCGATGCATATGTTCCCAGGAATGCCAATGCTATACTCCGGATTCATAATGGTGTTAAAAAACTTATCAGTGAGCACAATATTGCAATCTTCAGAAAACGAAGGAATTTATCGCTTTATGTCCTGCTGGGATTCCTTCTTCTTGTTGCCTTGCTGATCTTTGTAGCCTGGCTCCGATTGCCTCAATATTTCTAAATTGCCCCTAACTACTGCTGACGCGGATTTTCCGCCAAATGGCGGCGAGCTCGCAAACGTGGTCACCCTGTTCCGCTGGCGCGGATTTGTAATCCGTGCCGTTTGCTCGGTTGTAATCCGTGCCTGTGCTCGATTTTAATTCTAGCCTTTTATTCTTTGGCACCGATTGCAACCGAGGACCGCTTTAGCGGGACGAGCTCGGCGAAGCCAAATCGGCGCCATCGACACCACGTGTGACTATTTGTCAGATTTTTTTTACTGGCATATCTTTTGAAAAGAGAAGACAGAAAAATCAGGTAAACCCATAAAAATTATTATATCATGCAGACAGGAAAAATTGGTGTTACAACCGAAAACATCTTCCCGATAATTAAAAAATTCCTTTATTCCGATCATGAGATCTTTCTCCGTGAGCTCATCTCAAATGCTGTGGATGCAGTGCAGAAACTTAAAGCGATGGCATCAGCAGGCGATTATAAAGGAGAAGTAGGAGATACAACAATCAGGGTTTCAGTCGATAAGAAGAAAAAGACTATTAAAGTTTCCGACACCGGCATCGGCATGACCCAGGAAGAGCTTGACAAATACCTTAACCAGATAGCTTTTTCGAGTGCAAACGATTTTCTCGACAAGTATAAAGATCAGGCCAACTCAATAATCGGCCACTTTGGACTTGGCTTCTATTCATCGTTCATGGTTTCAGATAAAGTTGAGGTTATAACAAAATCGTGGCAGGACGATGCAAAGCCTGTTAAGTGGACATGTGACGGGAATCCGGAATTCACGATAGAAGATACCGATAAAAAAGAGCGTGGTACGGATGTTATTCTGCACCTGGATAAGGACTCTAAAGACTTCCTGGAAGAAAGCAGGATTGAACAGCTTCTTAAAAAATACTGCAAATTTCTTCCTGTCGAAATTGCTTTCGGGAAAGAGCAGGAATGGAAAGATGGAAAATATGTCGATACCGGAAAAGATAAAATAATAAACAATACCAAACCTGCATGGACTCTTAAACCTGCTGACCTGAAAGAGGAGGATTACCAGAAATTCTACAGGGAACTTTATCCGACGGGCGATGAGCCGTTATTCAATATACATCTGAATGTCGATTATCCTTTTAAGCTGACAGGAATACTTTATTTTCCGAAAATAAAAAACAACATTGAAATACAGAAGAATAAAATCCAGCTTTATTGCAGCCAGGTATTTGTAACCGATTCAGTTGAAGGTATTGTCCCTGAATTTCTTACCTTGCTTCACGGCGTACTTGATTCACCCGATATACCTCTCAATGTATCAAGAAGTTATCTTCAGAGCGATGCGAACGTTAAGAAAATTTCAGCCCACATTACAAAAAAAGTAGCCGACAGGTTGAATGAAATCTTTAAGAACAATCGGGAGGAGTTTGAGAAAAAATGGGATAATCTGAAGCTGTTTATTGATTATGGAATGATAACCGAGGAGAAATTTTATGAAAAAGCTTCCAAATTTGCACTTCTGAAAAATACCGACGACAAATATTTTACATTCGAGGAGTATGAAAAGCTGATAAAAGAGAACCAGACTGACAGACACAAGTCGGTTGTGTATCTCTATTCAACAAATAAAACAGATCAGTATTCATATATCGAAAAAGCGAAGAATAAAGGTTATGATGTACTTCACCTCGATGGACAGCTTGATGTTCATCTTATAAATTTCCTGGAAACTAAATTCAAGGATTCAAGGTTTGTCAGAGTCGATTCTGATGTTATTGAGAAGCTTATTCAGAAAGAAGAATCAAAGGAGTCAAAACTGACCGAAGAGCAGAAGGAAGATCTGAAAAACGTTTTCAATATCAGGGGAAAATCAAAAGAGATTTACAATGTAGTTTTTGAAACTCTCGATGAAAATGAGGCACCTGTTATAATTACCCAGTCTGAATTCATGAGGAGAATGAAGGATATGTCTCAGCTGGGTGGAGGTATGAACTTCTATGGCGAATTACCTGACAGCTACAATCTTGTTGTTAATCCGAACCATAATCTTGTTATTAAAATCAGTGATGACCTGAAAAAAGAATCAGGTGCAAAGCTTGAAAAAAATGGCGTTGAGAAAAAAAGGGTAAAAGAAGAGATAGATTTTATGGAGAAGGAGCATAAGAAGAAAAAGCCGGAAGAAATAAGCCAGCTTGAAAAAGATGACCTTGAGAAACTCAGAAAGGAACTGAGTGATGTTGAGAATGCCAGAAAAGATATCCTTGAAGCTTACGGAGCCGATAATAAATTAGTGAAGCAACTCATTGATCTGGCCTTACTTGCAAATAATATGCTTAGAGGCGAGGAGCTGAGCACCTTCGTTAAACGAAGTGTGGAGCTTCTATAGAGAGTTGCTAGTTGCTTGTTACTGGTTGAAAGCATAACAAACTAGCAACAAGGAACAAGTAACGAGCAACAATAATTCAGATCATCCTTCCAATCTCTCCCTTTATATAGTCGATTGCTGCCCGCGTCGGTTCCTTTTGCATTTCCATAATCGTCTCCAGAAGGATTTTACTGAATTCCATACTGGTTGCTGTTGGTGGCAGCTTCTCAAATTCTCCGTTTATTATCCTGATCATATTTGAACGGGCATTTCTGACTACTTCCCATGCCTGAGGACTCATATAAATTTGCTGAGACAGGTTATGTTCAAATTCGCTTCTTATCGTCGTAAGAAGCGCTGAATGAAGCTGCGCTGCCGACATGCCGGGAGAACTGATCCTTACCAGCATCGATTCGAGTGATGTTCTTTCCAGAAAAAGTACGATCCTTTCATAGGCCTGTAGCTTTATCGGAGTTACAGTGCGGCTGTTTTGAAGAACCAGCTCCTGCTTCCTCTTGTCCTGATCATTTTTGATAAGATATCTTAAAAGTATCCATGCAGTTATAAGAACGAGCAAGGCAGGGATTGTAATTTTCAGGATATCATAAAATGCTTCCATATTAATTCATTTTATTAACAAAATACAAACTTAATTTTTTATTTTAAAACTAGCATAAAAATTTTTGTCCCGCAAACGACGCTGATCAGCGCAAGTTTGATATAATCACATACCATTAATCAGTGATTATTATCTCTTTATAAAGATTTAAAGGAGGTCGTTTTTAGAAATTTCTTCTTACTTTTAACTGTTAACTATAAGCTTAAAACTTCAAACCTCAAATTTACCAATGGAATATCTATCTGACAGAATTAAATCGTTATCAGTCTCGCAAACACTGGCCATGGCACAAAAAAGTCGTGAGTTAAAAGAAAAAGGATTAGACATTATAAATCTGAGCCTTGGTGAACCCGATTTCAATACTCCTGATTATATAAAAGAAGCAGCCAAGAAGGCTATTGATGATAATTATTCGAAATATCCACCTGTGCAGGGATATAACGATCTGAGGGAGGCAATATCAAAGAAATTCAAAGAAGAAAACGGTATTAATTATGCTCCGGAGCAGATAATTGTCTCCACCGGTGGTAAACATTCAATAATAAATGTTATTCTGTCTATTGTAAATCCGGGTGAAGAAGTTATCATCCTTGCACCATACTGGGTCAGCTATTATGATCAGATAAAGCTGGCAGGAGGGAAGCCTGTTGTAGTTGAAACGCTTCTTGAAAATGATTTTAAAGTCATGCCTGAACAGCTTGAAGTTGTAATAACAAGAAAAACAAGGCTTATAATATTCAACTCACCTTCAAATCCAACAGGTATGGTTTATACCAGGGAAGAGATGGAAGAGATTGCAAATGTTGTCAGGAAACACGAAGGTTTGTTCATTATTTCGGATGAGATCTATGAGCATATACTGTTTAAAGGTGAACATGTAAGTATGGCTTCATTTGATTTTATTTATGATCGGGTGATCACTGTTAACGGTGTATCAAAAGGTTATGCAATGACAGGCTGGAGAATAGGTTATATCGGTGCTCCGGTATGGATTGCAAAAGCTGTTAATAAGCTCCAGGGACAATTTACATCCGGAGCATGTTCAATTGCTCAGAGAGCTGCACTGGCAGCAATTCAGATTAAAGATAATTCACGTCAGATGATGAGAGATGCATTTCTCAGACGACGTGATCTCATTTGCAAGCTTTTAAAAGATGTAAAAGGTTTAAAATTCAGAGTTCCGCAAGGTGCTTTTTATATTATGGTTGACATTAGTCATTACCTTGGGAAAACAGACGGAGTGACACGAATACATACTTCAGACGACCTGGCACTCTACCTCCTTGATAAAGCACAGGTTGCCCTTGTGGGCGGCGATGCATTTGGAGCCCCTGACTATATAAGAATATCGTACGCAACGTCTGACAATCTGCTGGTTGAGGCAGTAAAGAGAATAAAGGCTGCGCTGGAGATATTGAAATGAGCTAGTACTTATTGTACGATATAACCTCCCTGGCAGGTTTCCTTTTCTTCGTTCTCTGTTCACTCAGCGAATACCCCAGCGTTATAATCAGCTCCACCCGTTTTGAACGGGGAATGGAAAGGATTTTTCTTACCCGATTTTCATCAAACCATCCTATCATGCATGAACCTATACCTTCTGCCCGGGCCTGCAGACATATATTTTCGGATGCTATACCTATATCAATAAGTGAAAAATCTTTGGCCTTGATTGTTGCTCCGACATTTGAGGTGATGTTTGACCTTTCACGAATAACAATGATAAGAGCCGGAGCCTGGTCAACAAATGTATTCATTCTGACAAGCTTTTCAGAACATGCATCGGCAATCTTACTGATAAGAACGGGGTCTGTTATGACCACAAACTTCCATGGCTGACCATTGCAGGCCGAAGGAGCCATCCTGGCTGCTTCGGCTATTCTATAAAGCTTTTCTTTATCAATCGGTTTATCACTGTACCTTCTGTCGCTCTGCCTGCTGGTTATTATTTCAAGCATTTTCTTCCCGTCAATCATTTTTACCTCCTTTATAGTCAAAATTATCTTTGCGATTGGCTAAATATAGCAATATTTAATATCTTTATTTTTTAAAGATCTATCATGGTTTAAATTCAAAAATTAAAATTTATTAAAATGTCAACACTACTTATTATTCTTGGAATCATTGTTCTTTTAGTCGTTATTACTATCTCTCTTTATAACCGGCTGGTGAAGCTGAGAAATAACAGGGAGCAGGCATTTGCAGACGTCGATGTTCAGCTGAAACAGAGGCATGATATGATACCTCAGCTTGTTGATGCTGTAAAAGGTTACATGCAGCATGAACGTGGGGTTCTTACTGAGGTCACTGAAGCACGTGCCAATGCAATGAAAGCAGCATCCATAAACGACAAAATAGTTGCAGAGAACAGATTGTCGACTGCGCTCGATGGTTTAAAAGTGGCTGTTGAAGCATACCCCGACCTTAAAGCCAGCCAAAATTTTCTCGATCTGCAGAATGAGATTTCTGATATTGAAAACAAGATCGCAGCAGCACGCCGGTTCTTTAACTCGGCAACCAAAGAACTTAATGTTGCGACAGAAGTGTTCCCCTCGAATCTTATTGCAACTTTGTTCAATTTTAAACGTGAACCATTGTTCGAGCTTGGCAATCAGCGCGCAGTAGTCGAAGAACCTCCGAAGATACAGTTCTCATAATATGAAATACTTTGGTCTGCATAGTCAGATCAGGAGGAATAATGCTAACTCAGTATTGCTCCTGCTGATGTTCCCTGTGGTCTTTTTCGGACTTACGTGGTTATTTTTCTTTTTTCTGAAAGTTTTTGGACCCCATTCTTCTTCCCTGGAACAGCAGCAATACAATTTCCTTCCTGTAGTCAACTATAATTTCCTGCATACAATACCATGGGTCGCAATTGGTGTAATTATCTGGTTTACAATAGCCTGGTTTTCACACAGCTCCATGATCAATGCGGCTACATCTTCAAAACCTCTGGACAGAAGGGATAATAAACGAGTTTATAATCTCGTGGAAAACCTCTGTATCTCAAAAGGAATGGCAATGCCCATGGTGAACATTATTGAGGATGATTCCCTGAATGCCTTCGCAAGCGGTTTAAACTCAAAGACATATACTGTATCATTATCGCGTGGCATTATTGACAAGCTCGATGATCATGAATTGGAAGCTGTAATTGCTCATGAGCTTACTCACATAAGAAACAGAGATGTGAGATTGCTCATTATTTCAATTGTGTTTGTCGGAATCTTTGCGTTTATTTCAGAGGCCTTATTCAGATCAATGAGGTTCGGAAACCTGGGACGGGGGAAAAAAGGGAATGCAGGCATAGCAATTATCATCGGTCTTGCACTTGCTCTTATTGGTTACCTGGTGGCAACGCTTTTCAGGTTCGCTCTTTCAAGGAAACGTGAATATCTTGCCGATGCAGGATCTGCAGAGCTTACGAGAAATCCGCTTGCTCTGGCATCAGCTCTCAGGAAGATCTCGGTTGATCCGACAATAGAAGCTGTTCAGAGAAAAGATGTCGCCCAGATGTTCATCCAAAACCCGCAGATCGGTAATAAAAAATTCGCAATGTCAGTTTCCTCGCTCTTTGCAACTCATCCGCCGATTGAGAAAAGGATAGAGATACTGGAGCAATACTAAAGTTCACATACTCACCCCCTTGTATTCCCCCTCTCCTGTCGGACTACCCTTTATACACATCTTTCCTTTTTAAATATTCTAAAGCCATTTGGAACCCATCAGACTTATCATAGAACCTATCAGTTCCATCCTTAATTGATATATATCCTGGTGGTCCCTGAGATTG
>JBGOXH010000348.1:0-2527 GCA_041479075.1 Bacteroidia bacterium
GAACGGGGTCTTAAACCGATAACAGTATATAATACAAATAGTTACGATAAATCTGAAGTAATAGCCGGTCTTGATGGAATGATTGATGTCTATCTTCCCGATTATAAATATATCACACCCGACATTGCTGAAAAGTATTCAGATGCATCAGACTATCCTGAAGCAGCATTGAAAGCACTTAAGAAAATGTACTATCAGAAAGGTTCAACATTTTCTACGGATAAAGAGGGCAGGGCAGAAAACGGCATGCTGATCAGACACCTTGTACTACCCGGACATGTTGAAGAAAGTAAAAAAGTTTTAAGAAGCATTGCAGAAGAGCTTTCACCGGGAGTACACCTGTCGCTTATGTCACAATATCACCCGACACCTTTTGTAAAAGATATGTCTCCTTTAAATCGTGCACTCTATAAAGCTGAATATGAATCAGTTGTAGAAACGATGGAAAATCTGGGCTTTCGTAACGGCTGGGTTCAGGATATGGAAAGTTACCGGAATTACAGACCGGATTTCAGGAAGGAGCATCCGTTTGAGGACTAGCCCCCAACCCCTCTGCCTTATTTGAACGACAAAATCATTTACATTTATCAGAATAATTAAAGATTATCAGATTTATTATAAATTGCACAAAAACCTGATTTATTATGAACCTATCAGCTTGCGGATTAATCTGTGATGATTGTGAATTTTTCAGTAAAACCTGTTCCGGATGTCATTCTGTGAAAGGATCAACCTTCTGGGCCAGGGAGATGGTGCCGAATAAAGTGTGCCCATTGTTTGACTGTTCAGTTAACAGGAATAAATTCAAAGACTGCGGCGCATGTCCTGAACTTCCATGTAAAACATTCCGTGAAATGAAGGATCCGAATTCTTCAGAAGAAGAACATCAGAAATCGATTTTAAAAAGAGTAGCTTTTTTACGGGCGAATTAATCTGGTAATTCCGGATGAAAAAAGAAAGCAATTCCCTCCGTGCAGTCCTTTTTGCTTTTGCTGCCAATCTTGCTATAGCGATAATAAAATACGTTGTTTCAGTTATATCTGGCAGCACTGCAATGCTTGCTGAGGCAATCCATTCACTGGCAGACACAACCAACCAGGTTTTCCTGCTCATCGGGAGAAAACGATCGCGGAAAGAGGCTGATGAGATTCACTCATTCGGTTATGGGAAAGAGGAGTATTTCTGGGGGTTCCTGGTTGCCGTGCTATTATTCTTTCTGGGTGGATGCTATTCGATATATGAAGGTATTCACAAATTTCTGCACCCGGAACCGATTGAAAAATACATATATATCTTTATTGTAATCGGGTGCGCATTAATTCTCGAATACAAATCATTCACAGTTGCTTTCAGCGAATTCAGAAAAACCTCCACCAAAGGCTTATTTCAGTCACTCAAGGACTCAACAGATACCAATCTCTTTGTGATACTGATTGAAGATATTTCTGCTCTGACAGGTTTAACTATTGTTTTGATTTCGACTCTTTTATCACTGATTAATCCGTTTTTTGATATTGTGGGAACATTCCTTGTAGGATCTCTGCTGATTGTAATGTCGTATTTTTTAGCCAACGAATTAAGAAAGCTGATGATAGGAGAGAACATCCCGCGTCCGATGAGAAATGAAGTAAGGGCAATTGTTAAAAAGCATTCCGTCGTTAATCATATTAATAATATCCGATCGATGTATATCGGGAACAATAATTTTATTTTATTGATTTCTGTTGATGTCGATGATTATGCCAATGGAGCGACAATTGAAAGAATGACTGAAAATATCAAAGACGAAATTACCCGTAACTTTCCCAATGCCAGGTATATTTATATTGATGTGAAGAGCAGCGGAGCCTGACAATATATTGTATACAAATGATGATTTTCCTTGTAATCCATTATAACCTTAATAAATATTTCATATGAAAATCAAAGTCCTTGTTCTATTAATAGCAGCAGTCCTGTTCTGCCAACCTGAAATAACTGCTCAGGATAAAGAAGTAAAACCCGAAGCCGCTGTACAAACTGCCCCAACTGTTGTTCCGGTAATTGTTAACGGTGAAGCTCAAAAGATCCCTGCGTTCGAGAATCCTGATTCCTGGATAAAGCAGGATCTCTGGGTAGAAACGGAATTTGATACCGACGGCGATGGAAAACCCGACAGGATGCATGTGGATGTGACACGTCCAAAACAGACTGATACAGAAGGCCTTAAGTTACCTGTAATATATGAATCCAGTCCTTATTTCGCCGGTACTGCTTCAACCGAAAGACAATATTTCTGGAATGTGCGACAGGAGTTGAATGCCGATCCTCCTGCAAGGACAAAGGCTCCGGCGATTAAAAGATATGGTCAGCGCCCCATAATTTCGACCTCATATACAAGGACATGGATTCCATACGGATTTATTGCAGTGCACTCATCTGCACCTGGAACCGGACTTTCACAAGGTTGTCCAACAATTGGTACGAGGATAGAAGCCCTGGCTCCCAAAGCTGTTATTGACTGGCTCAATGGCAGGGCAAAAGGCTA
>JBGOXH010000327.1:0-2861 GCA_041479075.1 Bacteroidia bacterium
ATTCAAAATGTCGCAGGAGATTCCTCACTGCGTTCGGAATGACAATGCAAGTTAGTGAGACAAAGGGGGAAGAAGTGGCGATTCGCAGGAGAAATATTGAAATTATACAAGATTCTATTTTGCGAATCGCCACTTCTTCCCTAACATAACAAAAAATAGACTGTCATTCCGAACGAATCCGACGAAGGAGGATGAATGAGGAATCTCCTTCAGCATTCAGAAACATCCTATAGCATTAATAAAAAAGTAAAACAACTGCATTTATCTATATAACCCCTTTAATGAAATGTGTACAAAGGGTAGTGTTGGCGGAGAGAGGGGGAAAAAGGGGGTGAGTACATGAGTTATTTTTCAGAACCTCCCGAACTTGAATGTTAATTTAAAAGTGAGAGTTCTCAGCTGCTTTACATCGATTCTGTAATCTTCAGAAGAGCTTAATTCAAAAGGTGAAGTGAATCTGTATGAAACTCCGACACCGAGACGAAAAGATTTTGTAAGGTTAAGGTCGATATCTGCTCCCGGCTCAAGAATAAGAAATACTTCGGAATCCTCAAAGATTGGGTCTCCGATCTCTCTGTCTTCATCATCAGTGCGTAATGCTACACCACCAACCCCAAACAATGTCGGGAAAGATATATGTACCGGGAAGCTTGGAAGAACAATCGGTTCCATGCAGAAGCCTCCATAACCACCAAGCAGAAATCCATCCTTATCAATTTCTTCCACATGATGGTTTTCATTAATGAATCCGTTTATCCCCATCCCGATTCCCATGGAATGACCAACCAGCCAAGAAATCTTATGACCGACAACAAGAGCCTGTTTGTCATTAATTTTGGAGTAGCCTAATGAAAGTGAGCTGTATCTTCCTCCGGGTTTGCCGGATCCAAGGATGGTTTTAATCTCTTTACCCTTGTAATATTGAAATATCGTATCCTGCGCCTGGGATGCGGTGACCAGAATCAATAAAGCGGAAATTATAACTATTTTTTTCATTTCTTTTCAATTTAGCTGTGATGATACTAATTAACGTTTCTGTGATATTTAAAGTATTTATGATTTTGAATAATTATTATAGAAATCTGATAATCTCAATAATAATGCCACAATTATGGTAAAGTCTACTGACAATTATTTTAAATAAATATTGCCCCTGGTAGCATCGATCTTTACTTTAACATCACCTGGATTTTTACCGACAGTACCGTAGGTCATATATTCTTTTTCTTCCTCATTAAGAGTCTTCTTTTCAAGTTTTGAATTCTTCTCAGGCAATACGAGGAATGTATTTAAATGCCTGATATCCAGATTATATGATACCGAAGGATCGAAAGTAAGGTCAATATCTGAATAACCTGTATTTATTGTTACAAGTTCAATATCCGGAGTAAGAAGACCAACCCTCAGACTTCCATATTTTGTAACCATGTTAATCTCCTTATCAAGCTCCTCAATCCTGAAATCAGTAAAATATGAGTTGCCTTTTAATGAGGTGATTGTTCCTATAAAGAACTTGTCTCTTTTTGATCTGGTATCAAGTTTTCCTGTTTTCTTAAGATCGAAACGGGAAGAAATTGAGGTTATTGAGAGGTCCTTTGATTCACCTATTACCACCTCTGAAAATGAAGTATTAAAAAATCCGCCATTCATTTTGTTAATAGTCGCATCGCAAAATGTCAGGTCTATTCCACCTGTTTCATTCAGTGAATTTGCTTTGAAAGACCCGTTTGAAAGATTCAGTGTAAATGTCCCGGTATTATTTTCCATATAGACGTCGCCATATTTGTTCGTTATTCTCATATCCAGATATTCCGGCGCATCTATAAAATAATTAATCTGGATTTTTGAATTATAAGGTATCATATTCTTTGTGATACCTTTGAATTCCTCGAAAAGAATATAGATATTTTGAGTAAACTCAGTTTCGGCCCTGACCATAAAACTTGTTTCCGAAATACTGACTTCTATTCCAGTGAGCATATTATGCAACCTGTCAAGGTCAGAGGCGAAAGCCTCGATTTCAGCCCTGATTGATACTGAATCTTTTGCCCATGGGGTGATATGAATAGTCCCATATTTGTTGTTTACTTCAAGAGTCATTTCTTTGTTTGCCGGAAAAGACTTGTGAATAACTCTTTTTTCATTAAATGACTGTCCGGAAATAAGTTCAGAAAAAAACAGGGATATCAGAATAGTGAGAAATAATTTATAATTCATGGCTGTTGCTTTTTTGAGGATTATTTTCATTTTGTTTTAACACGACGAGCATATCTTCAAGAATTTGGATTTTTATCCTGTAATTATTAATCAACGCGTCAATAACTTCCTGGTTATCAACATTATCTTTCAGATCTTTTTTAATATCGGTACAGATACTATCGATCTGGGAAAAGTCATTAAAAAGCTCATTTTTAAGATCAGGATGTCTGGTAAGCAGGGGAGAGGCTTCACTGTAAAGACTATTGACAAGGTTGTTATAATAAACTTCCGTCTCTACGAGCTGAGGATTGGCTTTTATCATAAATGCATTTATATCTCTGCTGCGCAAGATGTTGTTTCGTCTGTTCTCACCCACATAGAACAGTGCAGCCGTGGAAAAGATGATAACAATCATTGCTGCGGCCGAAAGCCATTTTATCTGACTTAGCCTCCTCCTGTGCAAATCTTTCCTGATGCCATTCCATAAATCCGGTGAAGGAATATTTTTATCCAGCTCCTCCCTGTTTTTCCTGATATATTCTTCAAGCTTATCCATATATCTGTTTTTTTAACATGATGCTTCTTAGTTTTTCTTTTGCACGTGAATACTGGGATTTTGATGTTGATTCGGAAATCCCAAGTATCTGTGAAATTTCTGTGTG
>JBGOXH010000040.1:0-14925 GCA_041479075.1 Bacteroidia bacterium
GGAAAACATACGATCGAGCTCACCGGATGGATCGCTGATAAGACAGGCCAGGTCTATGACGGCGGTGGCGTGTATGAGGTGTATGTCGCGCGTCCGCTGGACATAGAAAGCGATGTCCTTCCCGGTACACCTTTCAAGAGGAACCAGGCTGGTGGAAGATCTCCAGACATTTTTGGCAAAGTTCACCATAACAGCGCCCTCAACAGGTATGGTTATATATAAAAAAGACAGGAATGGAGTAAAAAGAAAAGTCGGATCGACAGTCAATCCTTTTGATCGGGTGATTGCCACACTTCCTGATCTTTCATCAATGATTTCCAAGACATATGTTGATGAAATCGATATAAGCAAAGTCAAAATAGGTCAAAAAGTTAATGTTAAAGTGGATGCTTCCCCTGAAAAAGCATTTACCGGCCAGGTGATTAGTATCGCTAATATTGGCGAATCGTTATCAAATTCAGATGAAAAAATGTTTGAGGTACAAATCAGAGTTGATGGTTCTGATTTCTCACTAAGACCTTCAATGACAACAGGGAACAAAATAATTATTGAAACCTTTAATGATGTAGTCTTTATCCCAAGTGAATGTGTACAGGCAGGACCTGACAGCATTCCATTTGTCTATGGGAAAAACCGAACTAAACAGATTGTTTTACTTGGTAAATCGAACGAAAAAAATGTAATCGTTGAGCAAGGTCTCGAGGCCGGTACTATCATTTACCTGCTCCCACCTGAAGAATCAAAGAAATTCAAACTGGTTGGTGAAAACCTTATATCCATAATAAAAGAGCGTCAACAGGTATTTTGATAACGATCTTCATATAAAAGCTACCCTGATTTTATTTAATCTAAATCAGTTTTCACCTTCAGATTTCTTCTTATGTAAAAGAATATAAATAATTGGCAAAATCCCAATTGTGTTAAAGATAAAGATGCAAATAAACCATGCCAGATGGTTGTTCCGGCCTGCTCTCCACATACCAATTAATTTCCAGACTGTGTCCCAGATTGCAAGAATAGCAATTACCGGAATGAGCCATGGAAGCATAGAATGAATTTGTTCTTCCATTTGATTTTAGTTTTTATTTTAAAAAATAATTAAAAGGGCAATCCCTGTCATTTCTTTTTCTTGCCTTTCCCTGCTGGTTCTTCTCCTGAACCAGATGCAGCATCATATTTTTCCTGAGCAGTATCAAGAGCAGTTTGTGAAAGCTTCAATGCATCCTGGGCAGTTTTTTTACCAGCCTTACCTTTTGTGAGGTTAGCATTGCCTGTGGTTGATTTTTTTGTTGCATCCTTTAAACGTGTATCAAGAGCTTTTGTTTCCAGCTTATATTGAGCATCCAGCGCTTTAAGATCAGCCCTGGCTTTGGTTGCTTCTGCCTTATCTTTTGAATTTGTAAGCTTGGAAAGTGGCTTTTCTTTGGCCATAATATCTTTGTCAAGCTTTTTACGGTCTGCAGCAATAGCCTTTCCTTCTGTTTTTGATTCAGCAATAAGCTGATTCCCTGCAGTTATCAAAGAATCTGCAACAGTCAGCTTATGTTCATTCAGAGCAACCTTGGCTTTGGCATTAGCAAGGCCTGTTTCAAGCTTCTTCATTTCTGCAGCCTTTTTATCCGTCTGAACCTGCGTCTGAGCCAGGGTCAGGACCGGGATTAAAAGTAAAAATGACAGCATAGCTAAAAGTCGAAAATTCAGTATAGTCTTCATATGTATAAAATTTGGTTCAAGATCTGGTTATTCTGATAAACATGTATTTCAACAAAATATATTTAATAATTTTAATAAAATTATGAAATTTAATTCATTTGGCATATTTCAACTGAGGTTACGTTGTAATTCATACAAATAAAATCAACACTGAGTTATTTATCTTTCCTCCGGATAACCGATAGTTTGGGCAAATAATACCCGCTGTTTCGGATTCAGGATTAACTCTTTAGCTGTATTTTCTTTATCACAATTATGGAACCATGCAGCCAGTCCATGTGAAGCAGCAAAAAGATAGACATTCTGTGCAATGAAACCAGTATCGGTATAATAATATGATTTCTGCACTTCCGGATCGCTGATTCTGGGATCAGGCTGATTTGGACCTGTTTCAAACCTCGAAAGATCAGCAACATAGAATATATTTACCGGTGCAGATGTCGTTTTCCCGTAGCCGGATCTTTTCCGGAAATCACCTGCAATAACCGGAGTCAGACGATGAGGAACAGCTTGGTAAAGGTAAACTCCTTCAGGCAATGCCACATACAGGTCAATTTCCTGGGAATTGCTTGCTGATGGTGCTGTTCTTCCGGGCTTATTGATAATTAAAACTTCCCTGTTAATTCCAAATGCTGCCCACAGAAGGTTTGAAAGCACTTGCAATGGCAGTGCTTTTGAGCTTATATTCCTGTCAGTCTTTCGTTCCTGCAGGGAGGCAAGCACTGATTTACCGCCTTCTTTTTCAGGTTTGGGAAGTATAATTGGTTGAATATTCACGGATTTTGATCTTTTCGAATGATAGGCGGATGCACTGCCAGCCATAATGGTTGCTATTGGTAAAGTTTTTACAAACGTTCTGCGTTTCATTTAAACCTCCTCTTTCCTTTTGTGTAAGCGCGTTTCTATCTATTTTATTTTGCTTATTAATTAATAAATTTAGATAATTTAATAAATATGACCCTATTGTCACATTAAATAATTGACTAATTTTAATCAAATATTTTTAAATTCAAGCAGGTAAAATGACAGATAATAAAAAATCATACCAGGAATCTTTCAGGGTTTCAGGCGATGAAATCCTGTCGAAAGTTAAGGAGATTATCAAAGAAGGTAATGCAAGAAGAATAATTATTAAAAACGAAAAAGATGCAACAATTATGGAATTCCCCCTGACGGTTGGTGCCATTGGAGTTGTTTTGGCCCCTATGTTTGCTGCCATTGGTGTAATAGCTGCATTGGCGACAGATTGTACAATTATCGTTGAAAAAAGGGAAATGCCAGAAAAATAGTCACAGATTTAATTGAAAAACTGCTTTATCATTATTTAACTGGCATAAATATCTTATAATAATCAATTATTCATTCTGCTTTTCCAATCAAGTCATTCAACAAGGTAAAAGCTTCGATAATACCCGATTTCTTTTTAGCCATTGTAATTTCATATGTCGTGTAATCTGAACATGATTTACTTTCATAATAAACCGTGACAGTGTTTTTTACTTCAACATCCGTATTTCCGGTATTAATAACGTTTCCTGTGAAAGTAAAAACTGTTTCTGTTGCGTCGGCAGCAACTAAATCATCAAACATAGCAGAAGGCAGACTAAATTGAAGAGGTGGCTGACCGGACGCCCATCCGCTAATAAATTGTTCTTTAGCGACAATTGAATCTATTTCAACAGCATCCCCTGAATTAGTAACAATAATGTCCCATGTTATGGGATTACCATTTGCAACGGATAAAGGAGTAAACCTATTCTCGACAGAAAGCCCACCATTATTATTATTTTTCTTATCTTTTTTACAGCCTGAAATACAAACTGATACAAATATGGCTATCAGTAATACTGATAAAATTTTTTGATTAACTTTCATTGTTATTTTTTTAAGTTTAGAAACTGACAGAAAAATTTTCTTTTTACGTTAAATTTTGTTAAAGTTAAGAAAGACATTTGAATATGCAAATTATAAATCCTTTATTCCAAAACTTAAGATGCAGGAACTTGGGAATTAACTTTTTATTTTTATTTTTACCTTAATGCCGAATGTACTACTGACTGAAAAATGTGTTAGGGCCTGCCCCTATTGTTTTGCCAAGGAGCATATGGAAGGTTCAGCATTGCCGGAATTAAGCTGGGATAATCTGATCTATATCGCTGATTTTCTGGAAGTATCTGGTCAGAAAAAAGTTTCGTTGCTGGGAGGTGAACCTTCTCTGCATCCTCATTTTGTTGAATTTATAACGTACCTGCTTGAGAGAAATTTCCATGTATCCATATTTACAAGCGGGATCATGTCAGATGAAAAATTAGAAGAATCTCAACAGTTTCTGTCCAAAGTTCCGTCTGAAAAATTATCCTTTGTCTGTAACCTGAATCATCCGGCTATCTCTTCCCGAAAGGAGACTGAAAGAATTGATAAATTTCTGTTTGCATTTGGCCGTCTGACAACTCTCGGATTCAATGTTTACCAGACTGACTTTGATATAGAATTCATTTTTCAAACCATTAACAAATATAACCTGAAGCATCATCTGAGGGTTGGTCTGGCTCATCCGATCCCCGGAGAAATTAATGAATACATACCAATAGAGAATCTGAAAAAAATGGCGAAGAGATTTACAGGCTATTTCGACTATTTTGAACGTTTTAAGGTTACTCCGGGTTTTGACTGTGGAATGCCCATGTGCATTTTTACCGATGAAGACTTAGGCAGATTATATAAGTTAAACAACGGGAATATAAGCTTTGGATGCGGCCCTGCAATAGATATTGACCCTGATATGATGGTATGGTCATGTTTCCCATTATCAGGTTTTCATAAAAGATCATTATTTGAATTTAACTCATTGCAGGAACTGATGGATTATTACAAAAACCTGCATTCCAGGATCAGGACTGAGATAGGTGGAATTTTTATGGATTGTGATAATTGTGAGCATCGTAATAATGAATTATGTAAAGGAGGGTGTGTAGCTCATTCAGTTAACCTTTTGAGAAATGAAGCTCCAGTCAGATTAAAGGAATTATACTTATGATAGAACATATTCTTGTTTGTCCTTTTGATAAACAGCTTCTGGCAAAATTCAAACATAGAACAATCGTTATTAATACGAACGATTTTAATTCAATCCGTAATATTAATGACGAAGTAAATAAATCAAACAAGCTGTATGCTATTAAAATTCAAACAGGTAAATCCTTCAGCAGCATTCCTTTCCAGAAAGACTGGGGAAACATACCATTAGCTGTTTATTCGCCTGAGTTTGGCAGTTACAAAGAATTCCTGCATCAATTAGATCTTATCAGGAAACTAAATGTCAGGATATTTTTATCTTCTCATTCCGATTTTAATTTCACTGGTTTACGGATTCTCTCATCACTCAATATAGGTTGTGGAATATATTTTAATGGAGAACCTTATAAGTGGGATCTGATGAATGATTTGATGCATTATGCTATCTACAGCATGATCAAACATGCTTCGCTTGAACCATTTAATTGGCTGGCTTCAAATTATGAACAAACCGGATATACCGATTACAATATTGTATATTTCAATCATCCATCCAAATACCTCCATGTAAACGAAAAAGAGCAGATCGCTTTGACCGAGAAAGATATGCTGAACAAAAATTATATCGATGAAGGTATTGATTCATTGGATAATATTTGTGAAAACAAGAAATATACAGACTTTCTGAATTACAGATACGAAATAATGCTGCAAATGAATGAATGTGCATTCTGCCCTGCCTTCCGTATCTGTCTCGGGAAGTTTTCTGAGCTGCCTGATAAAAGCAAATCGTGTAAAACTTTTTTTTCGGATTTTCTTGATGCAGCTGATTATTCATTTTCCAAAAGAAACAATGAAAACCAGGTATGGCAGTTATAATATTTAAGGCGATAGAAAAATGTAATTCAAACTGTATCTACTGTTATGTTATTAAAAAACAGCAGGATGAAGTTATGAATTATGATTTACTTAAGCTGATATTTACCAGGATAGATGATTATCTTAAAGAGAATCCTGATGAAACTATAACATTCACCTGGCTTGGCGGAGAAGTTTGCTTACTTGGCCCGGAATATTTTAAAACGGCTATTAAAATACAGGATGAATATTGCAGTGAAACAAAATCAAGAATCGAACACCTGGTTCAGTCAAACCTTACAATAATAACTCAGGAATTTATTGATCTGTTTTCTGAACTGGGCATCAGACAGATCGGTTCCAGCTTTGAACCCATTCATAATATTCGCGGCTTTGGCAAAAAAAGAGATTCCCAGATGTACAACCGCAAATTCATTGAAGGCGTCAAATTATTAAACAAAAACAATATAAGCTGGGGAGTTATCTATGTTGTTCACAGACTGTCGCTCAAAAAGCCTCTGGAAATATTTAATTATCTGATAAACCTCAATACCAGATCTCATCCGAAACTAAACCAGATTAAAATCTTTGGAGAAGACAAAAACAATTTAGCAATTACCGGTGAAGAATTTGCAGATTTTCTTGGTACAATTTTCCCGGTATGGTGGAAAAATAAAGAGAGATATTCAAATGTCCAACCCTTTTCGAGACTTCTGAAGAATATCAGAGACGGTGATTTATCGATGGGATGTGAAGATTCGGGTGCCTGCAGCCATAACTGGATTTATATCGGGCCTGACGGAGAAACATCTCAGTGCGGAAGATCGGGCGATTATAATATTCTCTCATACGGAAATCTGAAAAATAAAACTTTTAAAGAGATAATGAGCAGTCCACTCCGAAATCCTTTAGCCGATCGTCAATTTGTCTTGCCGAAAAAAGAGTGTAAAAATTGCCGCTTCTGGGGAATCTGTCACGGGGGTTGTCCGCTTGATGCTTTTATGACTTATAATGACTTTATGAGAAAATCACCCAATTGCGATGCTATTAAAGTATTTATTGAAAAGTACTTTGAGCCCGTAACAGGTTTAACAGCCGACTTCAATCTGAAATAATCAGTTAAAAATTCTTTTGATAATTGATAAAAAAGCTGAATATAAAAAACACTTCCAGGAATGTCTGGATCAATCCATACGGAGGGTATGGTGACATTCTTATGCTCTCGGGAGTCCTGAAGCAGTGTATAGATATGAACCCTCGTTTGAAGTTTAATCTTGTAAGACGTACAATCTGTTCAGATCTGTTAAACGGACATCCTGCAATAAAAAGAATCGGACACCCGCCAAAAAACGCAACAATTATAGATACCAGACATTATTTACAAGAAAAACCAGGAGAGAATCTTAAGCGGCCTTATCAGATTTTAGCAAGATTCTTCGGACTTAAGACTCCTGTCAGGGAAATGCTCTATCTTCCCGGAGAGTTTATTGAAGATGGATTGTTTCAGGATCTTATCTTTGAAAAAAGCAGGAAAATTGCAATCATTGCCCCTTCGTCAGTGTCGCCTCGAAAGATGATGAATCCGGTGATCTGGCAGGAAGTTGTTGATAAATTAAAAAGCAGCGGAATATTTGTAGCTCAGGTCGGACATAAGGATGATGTCTATATAAAAGGTGCATATTCCCTGCTTGGACTTACAACTCCACGTCAGCTTATAACATTATTATTAAAAAGCAATGTGATTATCAGCGTCGATAATTTTATAATGCATGCTGCTCATTTGGTTGACAAACCAGCTGTAATTATCTGGGGTCCAACTAATTCAGCTGTATACGGTTATCCTGAACAAATTCATATCCAATGCTCAACAAAACACTGTGAGTTAAAAAATAAATGTCTGGGGCCTGATTTTCCAGGCAACAATGCTCTGCAATGCCCGGTTAAAGAGAGACATTGTATGAACAAAATCACCCCTGATAAAATAATTGAACAAATTTTTAAAATTTGTTCATAAAAAGTGCATCAATTATTTCGGGAAAATTGTTTAAATTTACAGAACGATTTTAAAAATTGAATTTCTATGAAAAAAGAAATTAAAAAGTCGAAAAAATCTCCTCCAAAAGAAGATATTAAAAAAGCTTCTTCATCTCCTGAGAACATAATGAGGAGAGAGGCTATAAAGCGCATCGCATTTTTGTTCGTCGGAGGTATTGCCGGAACAGTCATAACTAACTCCTGTGTTCCGTATTCCGACTACGACGATTATTACGATTACTACGATTATTATTATAATTATTATTCAAACTATTATAATTATTATAATTATTATAATTACTACAACTATTATAACTACTATAAAGGTTCAGATTAAATTAAAAACTTAAATCTCAACTATCTTTCATAAGTATGTTGGGATTTTCTTTCTTTACCCTCCGGATCCTGGCTGAAAAGGGAACCGGAGGGTTTTTTATGCAACCTTGTAAACACTTGGTTCTTTCACCTGAACTCCCTTATTTTCATCATAATTATGCTATCCGTAAATTCAAACCTGCAATTAATTCTTATTCATTATTAACCACGATCAGGAACTTAAAGTGATTTAAATATAATCTAATATTAAAATAGATTTTAATATGAATCAACGAATGGCAGGTTTGGATTGACGAATGGCAATTCCGATATTACGGTTAGTAAATAGATATCGAAAAAAAAACATCTTAATAAATGAATGAGTTCACTTATTCTGCGATGAGCCGGGTACTCTATTAATGAGGTCCCCGGTTGTCAAGAAGATATGAATAGAATAACAAATGAGAAAGTTTCTGCATAATCGGAGAACAATCGCCAATTTCAACTTTTTGCTTTGATGCCATTTCCTTCCAGGAAGGAGGTAAACAGTTGATTCTTGTCACCATACCGTCTTCCGGTCCCGGTGTGCAGTATTTTGTATTGCAGCCTGCTGTGCTTATTCTTATAAAGCACATCGGGCATGGCTCTGCTGAACTGAATACTGTAAGTCCCGGTTTATAGACGTACATATTCATATATTTTTTTGCTTTATGGGTCTCTTCAAATTTGGTAAGCAATGTCATCTCTGCATGAAGATCGGAGCGATTTTTCTGTATCTGGTCATTATGAGCGGCAGCTATAATTCTGCCATCCTTGTCAACGAGGACTGAACCGATGCCATATCCGCCCTGCTTGACACTTTTAAGAGCCTGAATATTAGCGGCTTTAGCATACTCATCATCTGAATACTCTTTATCCGGTTGAAATGCAACCAGGAAAGTTTCAATCTTTTGCAGGATTATTTCTACCGGGTCATCAGGTTTAATTCCACAGGGAAGATCCACAAGCTTTTCGATGAGTTCCTGGCGGGTGTGAGTTATGAAATATGAAGGATCCACCTTAGTGGAAACTAAACTATTCTGCTGGGAAAAACCTGAAATAACCAGAATGATCAGACATGAGAAAGTAAGTAATTTCTTCATCTCCGTTTATTTTTGAAAAACTCAAAAATTCTAATAACCAATATTATAAAGTTAAGTAATAATCCTGAAATAATTCATAACTGATCAGAAAAAATCTTTAGCAGTTTTTTCAACGGCTGATAAACTGTTAAGTCATAGAGTACTGCAGTATTTAACAAGTCTGATAAGATTTTCCGATTTATCAAACTTTATACGATTCTCTTTGATAAAACCTTTTATCTGGCCTGCTTTGTCAGGAAATATCTTCAGAAATTGTTTTTCGCCGTTAAAGCTGGACCACTCTTCTCCTTTCCTGATCCAGTAAACTGGCGATGACTTTACAATATAATCACTCGGTAATTGCAAATTAACCTGGAGTCCATCTAATTCAATCGCATTTATATAATTAGCTGAAGCAACCTGAGATGTTCCACCATAACCTACTGGTTTGCCGGCACTCATTAAATCACCTTTATGTTGAATAAAAAATGACACAGGTTCAGACACCAGCACTTCATAAAAAGCCTTTCCGGCAGGTACAAACCTGCAGTTTTGCAAAATAATGGTATCAATCATTTCCGGATTTGTCAGATCATAATATTTTTTATCTCTGGTAAATACCATTTTTTCTGTTATCGTATTGTAATTCATCTCCTGTGTCTGAGTCTGACCGCTTTTCATCTTTATATCACATTTTGTGAATTCCTGGAAAAGGTACTGAGGCATTGAACCTGTACTTGTTGTCTGCCCAGAAAGTTTAAATAGCATCCCTGTAAACAGAATAACTATTAATACTATTAGATTTTTCTCTATTATCTGTTTCATTTGATTTGCATTATTAATTAAGTTCACTTAACATATTGATTAAGGTTTTCCCATTTCACTTTCCACTTCCCGTTATGAGGAAACTGATCCATGACACACATTTTCGCAACTGCAGTTAATAGTCCTCCGTTCCCCGGAAGATAAATTGCAAGCCGGGCATCCTGATAATTGTGACCGTTCAGTAAATACCTGTTTTTCGGAGCATCCATCATCAGAAAATCGATCGCTTGTTCACTCCTGCCAATTGAAGCAGCCGACATCGCAAGCATCGGAAAGTCCCAACCCCAGGCCGATCTCCAGTTCCATTTCTTCATTATCGTATCCAGCGAATTTCCAAGTACCTTATTATCAACCAGTTTTGTTTCCGGCAGCACTCCTGATATCCCCGATACTATCGGGTGGTCGCTCATATACCGGGGATTCTGATACGAGTCTTTCGTATCTTCAGAACAAAGATATAAATCATCCTGAACCGGCAGCTTCGAAATCTTTTTTGTCACGTCAACCCACAGCGGATTGATCTCCTGTCCGAATCGTTTTTGCCATTCCAGAGCCGTTTTAAGTCCCCAGTACCAGTAAACAAGTTCAAAAGTCGGATTTACCGTTGTTTCTTTATTCAGGCTTTCCTGTGCCGGAATCAAAATCGGACCCAGGGTGTACCGGTTGTTCGTACTGTCGTACCATGCATAGGATGCCATGAATTCAGCGGTCTCAAACACCAGGTCCTTATATTTATTTAGAATCTCTTCCTTATTTTTTGAGTTCCTGTAGAGCAGTTCAGCAAAAAATATGGGATGTGGCTGCTGCCAGATAAGGTAAGTACCGACTGTGCTTGGACTTTCTCTCCCATCCGGATCAGTCATCTTGGGCCATCTTACTCCACTATACCCCTGATGCTGAGCAGTATGACGGGCATTTTCAAAAATATTTAAATAATATTGCATCTGTTTTTCCAGGATCTCCTCATGCTGCCAGAGGACAAAATGAGTTGCATGCCACCAGTGCATTTCGAGATGGAATTTGCCAAACCAACTGTTATAGGTTAATCCTGTTTCTGCCGGAGGTAAAGAACCGCTGCACTGGATCCGTGTAAGGTATCGCGAAAGCACAACCCTTCTTTCCAGTTCAGGAGCACGTGTATCAGTACATCCTGAGAAATCGATTGCTCCACCGCTCATCCAAAAGTTTTTCCAGCCCGTTTTGCCTGCTTCTTCAGCTTGTGAAAAATCATCCAGTTCATTATTAATGAGAGTCTTACTAAAATCACAGGAAAACTCAAATACTGAATCAGCCGGATTTGGTTCAACATAATATAAATGCTGTGCTGCTTCCTTCAGAACACCATTTTTATGTAATACTTTAACATAGTAATGATCACTATCCTGGCTCCTTTCAAAAAGGGTTTCTTCAGCATTTCCCGCAATTATTTTTGTAGCGTGCTTCCCGGGTGAATTGAAATCATAACCATTTGGCAAAGAGGTCCCCAGTGGAAAGTGTATCCTTATTTTCAATCTGTTTTCGCCGATTAGTCTCGAGGTAATTTTTGCTGAAATCATGTCCCGGGTGGGGTGACAGACAGTAATGACTCGTACCGGTATACCTTCAATAGTAAAGTTGCTTTCAATAGTCCCTGTCCAAAGATTTAAAACCTGCAGATTATTATGGATATCATTGATTGTTATTTCTGTCCCGTCCTTTTTAAACACCTGTAAACCAATCATTCCCAGGTGTATACGATGTGGGTTAGCCCTTAGCCAGTCAGTAGCGGCAGCTCTCCTGCCCCCTTCACCTCCCCTGAACTGGTGGACATATTCCACGTCTCTTCCATGCACCTTGTATGACCTGTAAACATCCGACAAATTATAATTTTCCGGGTTTCCCTCCGTGTGCCATCCCCAGTTAGACATAGTCCCCAGTGAAATACCTTTTGAATAAAATTCAGGAAATGTTTGTAAACCCGTAACATCGACAGTAAAAGCAAATTGACCATTTCCGACTGACAACGAATTCAAACTATCAATAATAGTGTTACTGATGTTGTGCCGTGACACCAGCGCAAACCTGTCAATTTTTACATCATCATTACAACTAACTATAAATAAGATTATTACAAAATACAAGATATAAATTCCTGATCTCTTCATTCTTACGATCTGAATAAAACCTTAAAGTTAATTATTTCACTTAATAATTCCGGAGGCTCAATCTTCATGCCAAATTATTCTTCTGGAAACTGATTTTAATGAATGTAAGAACCGCTTGACTTGTATATTGTTTATTAATATCTTTGATTGAAGAATGGCATAGAGTTATTAACTAAAAACTATTATTATGAAGGCACTAAACTGGATTGCTTGGACTTCAGCCTGTGTTGGAGTTCTCATTATCCTTCTGGGAGTGATCTCAGGACTCATCGGCAAGAGTATTCTGCCTATTCAGCATGTTGCAAATTATTTTCTGGTTGCCAACAGTTTCTTTCTGTTAACTATTGCTCTGTTTGTCTTTCTTTACAGATGTCAGTGTAAGAAAGAATAAGCTGTTGTTGTTGAGCTGAATTAGCTTTTTCATTTATTTTTGGAAGTTTAAATATTTCCAGGATCATCCGGGAATGATTCTGTAAGAGGTTTTATTATATTTTAAATCCGGCTTGAAAGTGGACACTGATATAACTATTATCGGAGCAGGAGTTATTGGACTGGCAATAGCGGAAAAAATTTCACAAGATTTCAGAAACGTTTACCTGATTGAAAAACATCCGACTTTTGGTCAGGAGATCAGCAGCCGGAACAGTGAAGTAATTCATGCCGGTATCTATTATCCGGAAGGAAGTCTTAAAGCAAGATTATGCGTCGAAGGGAAAGCTCTTCTCTATGATTATTGTAAAAAGTACGATATACCTTTTAAGAATTGCGGTAAACTGATAGTTGCAACCAGTAAAGAAGAGATTGCTGTTATTGAGGGCATTAAGATTACAGCAGGGAAAAATGGAGTTGACCTGGCAGTTTTGGATCAGGATCAGGTTGCAGAACTTGAACCAAACATCTTTGCATTAAAAGCCCTCTACTCTCCCACTACCGGAATCGTTGATACCCACTCCCTTATGAAACGCCTTGAAACTAACACACTTAATAATGGAGGAGAGATTGTATATGGCAGTGAAGTGACAGGTATTAATAAAATAGATAAAGGTTATGAGATAACACTTCTTGATGCTGATAACAATCATTACAGGTTTACAACAGGTATCATCATCAATTCAGCCGGTTTAACCTCCGATAAAATTTCCGAAATGACAGGTATTAAGGACGATAAGCTGACTATCCAATTTTGTAAGGGTGAATATTTCAAAGTGAATCCTCCAAAAAACAAGCTGATAAACAGGCTTGTTTATCCGGTTCCTCATAAAAATATGGAAGGAATAGGAATACATGTCACAATAGATATGGGAGGAGGAGTAAAGCTCGGACCCGATGTAACATATCTTGAATCAAATGTTTATGATTATACAGTCAACCCAGGGAAACAGGAAGCTTTCTGGAAATCTGCAAAGAAATTCCTTCCCTTTCTTGAATTTGATGATATAGTTCCTGAAATGGCAGGTATCAGACCCAAAATACAGAAACCCGGTGAGCAAATCAGGGATTTCTATATTACGGAAGAGAGCAGCAGAGGGTATAAGGGATTTATAAACCTTATCGGAATGGAATCTCCAGGTCTGACATCCTGTATAGCAATAGCAAACTACGTCCATGGGATAGTAAGAAAACAGAAAAACTAACACATTAATTTTTAAAAAGGAAACATAAATGAAGCCTCAAGATATTATCAGCCACTCACTTTCAGTACTGTTACTATTTATCTTTTCCAAATGGCTTCCGGCACAGGATATCAAGGGAAATAACGGATTTGTTCCGGAAGTAGGACAGAAGGGGAAAGACGTCGTTTGGGTTCCCACACCGCCGGAGCTAGTCAGCTTAATGTTGTCGATTGCGAAAGTCACTCCGGATGATTATGTTATAGATCTTGGATCAGGCGACGGACGCACCGTAATTGCTGCAGCTAAATTAGGCGCACATGCGCTTGGCATCGAGTATAATCCCGACATGGTAGCACTTTCAAAAAGAAATGCCGAGATTGACAAAGTGAGCGACAAAACAGAATTTATTCAGGGTGACCTTTTTGAGTGTGACCTGTCAAAAGCGACAGTGATAACAATGTTTCTTCTTCCGGAGATCAATTTGAAGCTAAGACCACGTCTGCTTGACCTTAAACCCGGAACCAGGATTGTATCAAATACCTTTATGATGGGTGAATGGGTACCCGATTATGAAAATGCTACAGAAGAAAACTGGGATAGCTGGAATACAGCACTGTTATGGATTGTACCTTCCAAAGTTAACGGTACATGGAAACTTGGACAAGATGAGCTTTCATTAAAACAGGTATTCCAGATGATCCATGGCACACTCCTGACGAATGGGAAATCGTCCTCAATTACCGATGGCCGGCTTAACGGAAATGAAATTACTTTCAGAATCGGAGGAACATTATATAAAGGATCAGTAGATGGATCTAAAATGACCGGTACGGTAACAACTGAAGGTAATAAAAGTGACTGGATTGCTGTAAAGGCAGATATGTAAAAGGTGTTTCAATGAGCACCATCCCGCTGAAGCGGGAAGAAAGTTAAAGTATTATAAATCAAAACTTTGTTTACAGTCAGGGATGGGGTGGTTAAAATGGTTATTAAAAAACCTTTGAATATTCAATTATTTGTTTTTCAGCAGCTTTTGCAAGTCTGCCATTTCATCTCTAAATCTGGCAGCTTCGATAAAATTTAGTTCAGAGGCTGCTTTCTCCATGCTTTTCCTTGATTTCTCTATTGCCTTTTCAAGAGCTTCTCGGTTCATATATTTGACCACAGGATCTGCTGCAATATCAGGTCGTTCAGGTTCGATGTAGGCTTTTACAGCAACACCTTTCTTGCTCAGACCTATCAGTATGGATCCTGTTTTCCTGACTATCTGGGATGGGGTTATCCCCA
>JBGOXH010000291.1:0-3530 GCA_041479075.1 Bacteroidia bacterium
AATTGATCCTTAACCTTGGAGAACTGCTGACCATTAAGCCGGATGTCATAAACAACATCCCTGTCAAAACCCAGCTCGCTATTTAACATAAAACTCATCTGCCTGAATAATAAAATAATTGATATTATAAAAATGATGGAGAATGAATACTGGGCTACAAGCAGTATCTTTCTGAAGGTAACTCTCTTCAGTAATCTGATGTTTGAAGAGGCTTTAAATACTTTAACAGGATTCAGAGATGATACATATATTGCAGGAATCAGACCGGCAAGTAACCCGGTGGTAAGGGCAAAGATGAAGTAGGCCAGGTAGCTTGTAAGATTCTGATGCGGATCAATCTTCATAGCTGTCATAAATTTCATTCCTGAAAATGCAGGAACAAGTAATTGAAGAATAATAAACGCAAAGAAAAGCGAGATCAATGCAAGGATAACTGCTTCTGTCAGAATCTGTGAGACAAGCTGACCTCTTGACGCTCCAAAGGATTTTCGTATTCCGTATTCTTTTGCCCTCATGAGAGATCGTGCAATTGAAAGGCTTGTATAATTAAAGGCAGCCGAAAGCATAATTACAATTGCAAGTCCCGCAAAGAAGATTACAAATGCCTTCGGCAGGAACACACCGTTCTCGTTTGCAAGCAATGGTCCCGGAACAATTTTGGAAATCGGAGTACTGTAAAATGAAATATTTACCTTCCCGTTTTCAGGATATTTTAGTTCCCCAATTTTTACCAGTGCAGTGTCAAGATCACCTTGTCTGGTATTTTCTTTAAGCAATATGTACACAAAGCTTGAACCAAATTCTTCCCAGTTATCAGTAATATCATCAATCTTATTTTCTTTTTCCAGAACCGGAAGCGTTGCAGCCGATACCAGGGCTTCAAACTGAATATGAGATTTTTGCTTCATCTTTGGAATGACACCGGTTACTTTTAAGTTACCATATTTCTCGAAAATTATCACCTTCCCTACAGGGTCATTATCCCCGAAAAATTTGTTTGCCACCTCCTCTGTTAAAACTATTGAATTAGGTTCGTCCAGAGGATTTGATGCCAGGTTATTCTTTAGCTTAAAATTAAAAACATTGAAAAATGAAGAAGTTGCAAAGAAACCTGAAACCTGAAACCTTTTTTCATCACAGATACCTTCTCCATTAAAATTGTTATACAGAGTAACAACATCTTCCACGAAAGGATAATTATCTTTCAACTCCCTTGCAAGGGGCCAGGTGGTTGTTGCATATTTACTTATCGCTATTTTGCTAAGATTATCTTTCGATTGAATTCTGAAAATGCGGTCGAGATTCTTATGAAAGTTATCATAAGAAAGCTGATCCTGGACTACCAAGATAATAAGCATGCATACGGCCAGGCTTATCGATAGTCCTAAAATATTGATTATGGAAAAGTTCCTGTGTTTCAGTATATTCCTGAATGCTGTAAGAAAGTAACTTTTTATCATGGTAATCAGGGTTTTTATACTTTTCAATCAAACATTAATACTAACTTTTTTCACTTTGCTCTTTGACGATAAAAACTAGTCCGGATTACATCCCTTCAGTGTGTAACCATTGTTATAAAGACGGATATGTTCGTCAATTGCTGCTTATCAATTTATTTCGTTTGTTATATTAGCAATAAGGGAAATAACTAATGGTCTGACCACTTTTGGCCAGAGCAAACTGATCATCTTTGACCTGAATTAAGTGCTTAGGGTTAACTAATTTATTTTAATTTCAATCAAACCGGAACAAATGTCGTCAATATATCCGGTTTCTGTATATATGTATCTGATGACAAATACGTTACAAAATCCCCGGCACCCAAAGAGTCTTTTATGCAGCTTTTGTTATGCCCGATAAATATCGGATTGCGCGTTAATCTCAGGCATCAATAATATCATCCCGAACTCCTGTCTCCATCCTCAATTTTTCTTCAAATGTGATTTCTCTTGTTGCTGCTTTTCAGTCAGTTCTTTCTGTTGAAGATAGATTTTAGCGTCAGCCGGCGTTCCCAAAAGTATTGCCACCCATCGTGTTTTCTCATTCTGTTCCAGGATGATTTTAATGGTCATAGTGAAGGGAGCTGACAGGAGCATACCCACCATCCCCAGTGTAAATCCCCAGAACAGAAGAGACATGAATACAACCAGTGTTGACAGGCCTAAACCTTTTCCCATGATCCTGGGTTCAACAAAGTTCCCAAGAACATTGTGGATAAGCAAAGACGCGCCCAGAGTCCAGAGTGCACCACCTAATCCGAGCTGTACCAGGGCAAAGAGAACTGTCGGAATAGTGGCCACAATGGATCCGATATTCGGAATATAATTCATCAGACCTGCAATCAATGCCCATAACAGAGGATAATCAACCCCAATGATCAATAATGCTAAATAGATAAGAATTCCTACTGATAAACATAATAAGGTTTTTATCCCAAGGTAGTGACGGATATTATGTAAAATGGAAGAAATATAAGAAATGGATTTATCCGATTCAATCTGAATTGCTTTAGCTTTTACAGAAAAACTCCCGAATTCCATAAGAATAAATAAAATGATAAGGAAGATCAGGAAGGTAGTCCCCATCATATTGAACAGTGTATTCAAAGCTTTTGCGGTAAATTCAAGGATCTTTGCCGGTTGGATAAGAGCAGAAAACTGATCTTCCGGGATCTTTAAACCTTTCTCTTTTAAAAACTGAATAAATGAGTCGCTGATTCTTGTAAGGGTAGATTCATATTGTGAAAGATTGCGTGAAAAGGATGATAATGTTCCTCCGATCAGGTAAGCAAATCCGGAAAAAAGTACAATCATTCCAAATATTACGATGATAAGTGCTGCCCATCTGGGGATTCTCTTTTTTTCCAACCATGTAACGGGTTGCGCACAAATGATACTTATGAAAAGTGCGAGTAAAAAGGGAGTGACGATAGATTTTGCATAAATCACTGCTGCAAAAATGATTATTAATGCAGCGATATTTACCAGGGTGGAACCCTCTATTGATCTGATAATCTTGTTGTTCATTTAAATACAGTTCTATGGAATTCATACAAATGCATAAGCTCGTCAGGGCCAGGCTATAATTTTTTTACTTAAAATTAGTAAATTTTAATAACCCACCCACCCAAATCCGCTTTTTGAGGAACCAGGTGACTGTACCTGGCACTGTTTATTTTCATGATTCGACAATTCCCTGCCTGCCGCCTGCCTACCCTTAAACAAAGAATCCGGCAGATCATTGATCTTGCGGGATTTGTGTTTTAAGATGTGGTGCCACTGGTAAAAGGGCTCACTAATTATTCTTTCTCCACATATAGCTGAGTCAGCCACTGGAGGTTCATTGAGGATTTTGAATTCTTAGTCACAACGGTGTAATCGATCCCCTTTTCTGACATAGTAATGTTTATCGTTATATCTATCGGATCTCCCGGTTTATCCTTCAGGGCGATATGCAGATCATCAGGAGCTTTTGTCCCCTCCTGACTAAGATATGTTGCGAAAATGGAGCTTGATAATGCCCCGTAAAAA
>JBGOXH010000213.1:0-5127 GCA_041479075.1 Bacteroidia bacterium
CGAACTTTAGTTCGTTGACTCCAACCCGTGTAATTGGAGTTTTATAATCATTTTCATCATCAGCTAGTTTAATATCTTCATTTATATAATTAATTATTACATCAGGATCTCCCATTGCATTTCGTTGAAGATCAGCAGGAAGCACTTTTTGAAGATAATCCCTCCATGAAGTATGCATTTCATTTGCCACTCTGGGATTAAGCACATATTGAGTAACAAATGAATCTCCTTCTTTAAGAAACCTGATCTCAGGCATCCTGCAATGTAGCAGGTGATCTGACAATACTTCACTTTTTGTATCTCTAAGATCCTTATCAGCGACTGCTTTCAGGAGCGAAACAGCAAGGTTTTTCAGGGAATCAGGAGTGCCAGTCAGAAATGAGATTATCTCATTATAATTTCCCATGCTTCGGCCAATTATATCTGCAAACTCAGAGCTGTCGAGTCCATTACGTAATGCCAGTGCTTTAGCCTCTGCCGGTTTAATCCATGAATCAGTATATTTCTGACGAATCTGGTTTTCTGAATCAATTCTTTTATTGTTTGCTTCAATAAGAGAGGATAAAAGTCCCGCGGAATTAGTTCGTCTGACAGGTACTGAAAGATCAAAATAAAATGTTTTATTGTCAAGAGACTTTTCCCCAAGAATAAGGACGATTGTATCTGCCGCAGCAACTGATATTTTTTTGAAATCAAAGTCATCATTTTTCCTTCCCCAGATCAGAAGATCACCAAGACCTGTTTCAAAGCTGCTGATGCCGTTTGAATCAGTGGGAACTATTGCAAGAGGGTAAAATTCGGCATAATTATAAAGCTCAAATTCCACTATTGCATTTTTAATCTTATTGCCGGAAGTGTTGAGTGTCTTTACAGTAATCTTTTTGGTAATGGCATATTTAGAAAGGTTATTGACCTCAGTATATTTATCATGACGGTTGATTATGTTCTCTGTTCCGCTGAAAGCTCCGAATGATTTTGTATTCACAAGCATTGCACGCTTTGCTGGTTCAGTGAACCAGCCTCTGTCAATAACCGCTTCAGGTTCGCATGCGCCCATATAATACCATTTGTTGTCTTTCCAGATTTCGATCCATGCATGGTTATCGTCGCAGTGAGCCCATCGGGGTGTATAAACCTGGCGGGCAGGTATTCCGGCGGCTCTCATGGCTGCAACAGCAAAGGTCGATTCTTCACCACATCTGCCCCTCGCCGATAAAATAGTACTCATTGGAGCAGAGGTCCTTGAGTCAGCCGGCTGATAAGTAACTTTTTCATGGCACCAGTGGTTGATCTCCAATGCAGCATCAATAATATCCATGCCCTTAATCCTGTTGATTATTTCATCATAATAAATTATTCTGAATGAATCAAGGTTTTCATTGTTGACCCTTATGGGAAGCACATAATGAAGAAAAACATCTTCAGGGATCGAATCTCCCCATGGCATATTTTCTTTTGCCTGGAGCGATATGTCAACATTTGCAAGGAAATATTCGCCAGTATAGTCAGCAAGATCACTTAGCGGCATGAATGCATATAGAAACTTCAACGCTTCAATTTGCTGAAGTGTAAGTTTCTTATCAAATACTGAAAATAATTTTTCTTTCCTGTTTTGTGCCAGTTTTTCGGTTTGCGAAAAAAATCTGTTAACCGTATCCCTGTATTCTTTATTCTCAATCAGATGCTTGCCAGAACAGCCGGAGACTGCCAAAATAAAAATGACAGTAAAAAACCTGATAATATATTTCATAACTTATTATTAACTAGAGAGTTCCACAGGAGTTTCTGATAACAAGTTCAGGAATAACATTGACCTGACGCTTGAATTTTCCTTTGCCCGAATTTTTTATCTCAGACCAGATCATATTTGCAACTTTTGTTGCGATTACGGGCAGAGGTTTCCTGAGGCATGTAACCGGAGATGACATCAGATCGAAGCCGGTGCCTTCCTCGAAAGAAATGAGCGCAATATCCTGGGGAACACGAAGCTTTCTCTTCTGTAATAATCCAATAATCGGATAAACCAGATTTGCATGGAGAGATATAATGATATCAGCCCGGAACGGTGGCCGTAGAAATGTCTCTAATTGTGTAAAATCAATTTCATCATTAGAGAGGGATTTATCAAGTTCAATTATCACAGGTTTATTAATGTCCGGAATATGACAGATTGCATCCTCAATTTCGTTAATCACTGGCATATCAATTCTGACTGACCGGCGATTTACGGCAATAACAATATTTTTATACCCCAGTTTTTGTACATGATTTGCTATCATTTGGGCACCTGCAGTAATATCAGTATTAACCGAATTAAGACGACCTGTTTTATAGGTTTTTTCAAGTAAAATAAACGGATAATCTGCCGATCTGAGATTCCGGATTGTTACCTCGTCTCCTGCTTCACCAAGAAGAATTAATCCGCTGAAAAATTTTCGGAATGACCCAATCATCCTTTCAAATCTCTGATCGTCAGGATCTTTTGTAATGACTGAAAAACCAAATCCAATGCTGGCAAATGCTTTCTGAAGGAATGGTGCAATTCCCATCACAAAGGGATCGTTCAGTGTTGGAACCACCATGCCTATTACACCGGGAGTCTCTTCTACAGGTGATACAACGTTTTTTTCAGCAATGGAATTGAAATAGCCCATTTGCCTGGCCAATGCAAGAACCTTTTCCTGTGTATCTTTTCTTATACCATGCAGGTCTGCTTTATTATTCAGGACAAGAGAAACAAGTGTACCTGATACACCTAATTTAGCAGCTAAATCTTTGTTTTTAAATTTCTTCCCCATCTCCCCGAAAAAAGTAAGAACTAAATTAAATCTATTTTTCTAAAGAGGCACTTTTATTAGCAATTTTTAACTAAAAAAAGCAAAAAAGGGTAATATGCAAATGAAAGACTATCTCTTCGGAGGATTAACGCCTCTTTGTTTGGTAGCTGCTTCCAGTCGTTGCTGCCATTTTGATTTTAGAACAGGCTTTTTCTTATTTGCCTCCAGGGTTGCCAGAACTTTATCGGCATCGATAAATCTCTTGGATATAATGTTTTGTATCCATGTTAACATATTGGCAAGAAAATAGTAATAAGTGAGCCCTGATGGAAACTTATTAAACATAAACATGAACATGATTGGCATCATATACTGCATCATTTTCATTCCAGGCTGATCCGGGCTTGGAGAAGAGCCGGACATCTTCATTGTAAGAAAAGATGAAGCAGTCATAAGCAGGGTAAAAAGACTCACATGGTTCCCGTAGATATTGCTCAATATGGGTATAGTGGCTTTCCATGAAAGGATGCTGTCATAGGTTGACAGGTCAGTTGCCCACAGGAAATGCTCCTGTCTCAGCTCGATTGAAACAGGAAAGAACCTGAACATAGCGAAGAGAATCGGAAATTGGAGAAGCATTGGAAGGCAGCCTCCCATCGGACTGACTCCTGCCCTCTTATACAGATCCATAGTTGCCTGCTGCTTTTTCACTGCCTCTTCCTTTTTCGGGAATTTTTTCCCAATCTCATCTACCATAGGTTTCAGAACTGCCATCTTTGCGGTGGATTGGTATGATTTAAAAGTCAGCGGGAAAAGGACTATTTTGATCAGGATTGTAAGGATCAGGATTATAATCCCATAATTTCCAATATATTTGTTCAGCCAGTTAAATACCGGTATGATCACGAATCTGCTTATCCATCCTATTATACTCTTACCAAGAAACACTAATTTTTCAAGCTGGAGACCTTCTTTTCGAAGAGTTGAAATATGGTTAGGACCTAAATACATCCTCAGGCCGATTTTAGATTCAGCCCCGGGAGTGAATGGTATTCCTAGATCAGTAGTAAAGTAACGTGTATATTTTCCTGATGGCAGGATTGTTGATGATACTGATCCATTTGAAAAAAGATCATCTGCAATTATGACTGAAGAAAAGAATTGATCCTCGAATGCAACCCAGCTCAGTTTCGCATTAATATCAACTTTTTCCAGCTCTTTTTTAGATCTCAGCCTTAATCCGGCAACTTCATCCTGGTAAAACTTATATTTTATTGTGGTGTAGTTTTCTTCGTTTTGTCTTCCCTTCTCCTGCTGAGGAATATACATTTTCCATTCGAGCGAAATATTGTTCTGGTTAGGCGGAAAAATGTTCTCAAGATTTTTCAGAGTTACTTCAAATGACAGGCTGTATTTGTCGGGGGCCAGAGTATATTTATATTCAATATATTGTTCATCGGTGGCATGCAGCCTGAGACTTACACTTAAAGGCTCACTTGTAACCACGAATGATTTTTCATCCGAAACAGGCTTAAAATAGAGGTTATTGGTTTGAATGACTATATTGTCAGCAGTAAAGAAGTTGAAGCCAAAAACGGTAGAATCGCCTGAAAATAAGACCAATGGAAGTGAATCATATGTCACATAGTCTTTCAGGCGGGCAGAATATACTTTCCCCCCTTTCAGGGAGATTTTGAGCACAAGCTTATTATTTTCAAGTGTAATAAAACCATCTTCACCTTTTGCAGCATTTGCAAACTCTCCGTAATGACTTCCATCTTGTGGTACCGACTGGGGAGTAGCCGGAGCAATTTTTTCAGGTCCTGGTTTTACCTGAAGAGTATCTTTGATCTGAGAATCCGGGGTGACTCCCAGCTTCTGGTTTATTTCTTCGATCTTTGTTTTTACATCGGGTTGGTTTGGTTTGAATCTCAGGGCAAGGAAATACTCTGTTTTTGCCTGTTCCAGATTTCCTTTTGCAACTTCTGATTCAGCCGCCGCGACTGCATTTTTAAAACCTTTAGTTGATCTTACATTGCTATAAACACCCACACCAATGAAGATCAAAATCATCAGTATAAATCCTATTATCGTGTTCTTATCCATTCTTTCATATAAAAATTAGTAAACCTGATGTCTCCTTCACAAACCCTATTTTCCAATACATGCTCTGATAAAATTTACAAACAGAGGATGAGGATTAATTACTGTACTGCTATATTCGGGGTGGAATTGAACTCCTACAAACCATTTGTGATCAGCTATTTCCATTATTTCAACCAAATTTGATTCCGGATTGATTCCGACCGGCACCATACCGTTCTTCCTGAAATCATCAAAATACTTGTCG
>JBGOXH010000087.1:0-10545 GCA_041479075.1 Bacteroidia bacterium
CCTGTTTTTTGCATCCTGACGCAGATCAATAATAATCTTCATCAGATCATCTGTGAGCTTCTCATCACTTCTTCCTGCAGTCTCATCTTTCAATCCAAGGATATCGAACACAAACACATTAAAAAGATTCTTTAAAGATTCAAGATCATTACTGCTCAGCTTTTCGGTTCCATCGCTTACCGAATTGATATATTTCACTCCTTCAAACAGATGCGACAACAATACAGAGCTGTTAAGGTCGTCATCCATTGCATCATAGCAATTTTTTCTTAGCGATGATATATTAATTGAAGAAGTCAGAGCCGGCTTAAGTTTATTAAGAGTCTCTGTAGCCTTCATCAGTTTCTGAAGTCCTTTTTCAGCAGCCTGAAGAGCTTCATTTGAAAAATCTATTGTGCTACGGTAATGAGCCTGCAGAAGGAAGAATCTGACAGTCATTGGACTGTATGCCTGTTTCAGTAAAGGATGATTACCGCTGAAAAGTTGTTCAAGAGTGATAAAATTCCCCAGCGAACGGGCCATCTTCTGGCCATTAATTGTGATCATGTTATTATGCATCCAGTACCTGACAGACTCTTTGCCTTTGGCGGCTGTCGATTGGGCTATCTCACATTCATGGTGAGGGAACAGAAGATCCATTCCGCCTCCATGGATATCAAAAACTTCTCCAAGATATTTTGTGCTCATTGCAGAACACTCAAGATGCCATCCCGGAAATCCTTCGCTCCATGGCGATGACCAACGCATCAGGTGTTCAGGTGTAGCCTTTTTCCAGAGAGCGAAATCGAAAGGATTCCGTTTTTCTTCCTGCCCTTCAAGCGTTCGTGTATTAGTCTGAAGCTCTTCAAGAACTCTTCCTGACAGTTTTCCGTATTTATATTTTTTACTGTACTTCAATACATCAAAATAGACTGATCCATTAACTTCATAAGCATATCCTTTTTTCAGGATTTCACTTATAAGCTCCTGTTGTTCAATGATATGTCCTGACGCTCTTGGCTCAATTGAAGGGTGAAGCGTATTTAGCTCTTCCATGTTTTTCAGAAAGCTGTTAATGTATTTCTGCACCACTTCCATAGGTTCAAGATGCTCAAGTCGTGCTTTCTTTTCAATCTTATCCTCTCCCTCATCAGCATCGTTTTCAAGATGACCAACATCTGTTATATTACGTACATACCGCACTTTATATTCAAGATGGGTAAGATACCTGTAAAGCAGGTCGAAAGTCACAGCAGGACGTGCATGTCCGAGATGCGGATCACTGTAAACCGTAGGGCCGCAAACATAAAGACCCACAAATGGCGGATGAAGTGGTTTGAAAGGTTCCTTCTTGCGGGTGAGGCTATTATAGATCGTGAAGTTGTTTTGCATGGAGGTGCTGTTTGTTGAAACAAAAATAAGCTAATTCTTTTATTCTGCCTTAACTATCTCATGACTGTACGTACTCATCCCCCCGACCCCCTTCTCTGCTGCCGCAAAGAAGGGGGAGTAGTATATTGATAATCAATTGATTTCCCCCTCTTTGCGTAAGCAGAGAGGGGGAAAAAGAAAGGGGGTGAGTACATGTGAAGAATAGGATTTAGGGGCGGTTTTTTTGTAATTTAAAAAATCATTCATACATTTGCATTCACAAATCAAATATTCCTTCCATTTAAGGGTGTTTGGTTTTTATTAAGAAGGGCGGAGAGATTAGGCTCTGCGAAACCCTGGCAACCAATCCCGATAAATCGGGAGAACGGTGCCAAAACCTAATCCCGGGAAAGCCGGGAGATGATAAAAATAAAACACGGAAACCATGAAGTCATTTCATCTGTCCCGAAAAAACCTGACCATGCCGCTCATGCCTATGTACATGTGTTGACAGAGTTACTGATTTGGGGGAAATCGATCTATTAATCATTTGCCAGATCAATGTAATGACATGATTGATATTCCTGTCTGCATTAATAGTATTAATTATTTTAAAAATAAGATGAATAAGAAAAAAATAAAGTTCGAGACTTTACAGATACATGCAGGACAACATCCTGATAGTGAGACTCACTCAAGAGCTGTGCCCATTTATCAGACCACTTCATATATCTTCAGAAATGCAAAACATGCTGCCGACCTGTTCAACCTGTCAGAACCCGGTAATATTTATACACGGATTCAGAATCCTACAACAGAAGTATTTGAAAACAGGGTAGCAGCGCTCGAAGGAGGAATCGGGGCATTAGCTCTCTCTTCAGGCCATGCTGCACAATTTATTGCACTTTCAACAATAATAAAACAGGGCGAAAATTTTGTCAGCTCGCCTTTTCTTTATGGCGGAACCCATAACCAGTTTAAAGTGACCTTTGCAAACTTTGGCATCGAAACCAGGTTGGCAAAAGATCTTGAACCAGCATCTTTTGAAACCCTCATCGACAAAAAGACAAAAGCAATTTATGTTGAAACAATAGGAAATCCAGGGTTTAATATTCCTGATTTTGAGGCGTTTGCAGCATTAACCAATAAATACGGAATTCCTCTGATTGTCGATAATACTTTCGGAGCTTGCGGCTATCTGTGCCGTCCAATCGAATATGGTGCTGATATTATTGTTGAATCTGCAACAAAATGGATAGGCGGACATGGCACCAGCATCGGCGGTGTGATTGTTGATGCAGGAAGCTTTAACTGGAATAATGGCAACTTTCCAGTATTCACTGAACCATCAGAAGGTTATCATGGTCTGATCTTCGGTGAACAGTTCTCAGAGAAATCTCATCACGGAAATATTGCATTCATAATGAAAGCTCGTGTCGAAGGATTAAGAGATCTTGGTCCTGCAATCAGTCCATTTAACTCATTTCTGCTTCTCCAGGGACTGGAAACACTTTCACTCCGGATGGAAAGACATGTTCAGAATACTCTTGCACTTGCCCAGTGGCTCGAGAAACAAAAGTGTGTTGAAAAGGTCAATTATCCGGGACTTTCCGATAATCCTCATCATAAGCTGGCACAAAAATATCTGCAAAAAGGAGCTGGCGGAGTTTTAAGCTTTGTTTTAAAAGCTGAAGAATCCAAAGCAGCAAAGCTGGTTGAACATTTTGAGCTGGTAAGTCATCTGGCAAATGTCGGAGATGCAAAAACGCTGATAATTCAACCTTCAACAACGACTCATGCCCAGCTTTCAAAAGAAGCGCAGATTGCAGCAGGAGTCGAGCCCGGTCTTTTCAGAGTATCAGTCGGGCTGGAGCATATTGATGATATAATTTATGATTTTGAACAGGCATTCAGGCAGGTAATCTGATGAAGACATTAAAATATAATCAGCCATTTAAAACCGAGACAGGAACGATTTTTCCTGCAATCGATATAGCATATGATACCTGGGGAAAGCTTAATGCAACAGCAGATAATGTCATCTGGGTTTGTCATGCTCTTACTGCCAACTCTGATGTGGAATCGTGGTGGCCTGGAATGGTTGGGAATGGATTGCTTTTTGATCCCCAAAAATATTTCATAGTCTGTGCAAATATCCTGGGTTCATGTTATGGAACTACAGGGCCGGCTTCAGTAAATCCGGAAACAGGCAAACCCTGGCTTCGTGATTTTCCGCTGATAACTTTCCGTGACCTTGTCAATGTTCATGAAATACTCCGGAATCACCTTGAGATCAGGAAAATACACTCAATAATCGGTTCATCAATAGGCGGTTATCAGGCACTTGAATACAGCATTATGTTTCCGGAACTGATTCAGCGGCTTATCCTGCTGGCTTCGGGTGCAAAGCAAACTCCATGGGCACTTGCCTTCAGCGAATCAATGAGGCTTGCCATGGAGGCCGATCATACTTTCATTGCAAATGATCCGGATGGCGGCAAAAAAGGCATGAAAGCGGCCAGGTCGATCGCACTGCTCAGTTATAGGACAGTTGCTGCCTATAACCAGACTCAGAAAGAGGATGATGACGAGAAACTCACCTCCTTCAAAGCTTCATCTTATCAGGCATACCAGGGCGAAAAACTGGTGAAAAGATTCAATCCATATTCTTACTGGTGCCTGACCTGTTTGTCAGATACTCATAATATTGGCAGGGGCAGAGGTGGTGTTATACATGCGCTAGAAAAAATCAAGGCTGAAATTATGTGTGTTGGTATAAAATCAGATTTGCTGTTCCCGACGGAAGAGCAAAAGCTGATTGCTGCAAATGCAAAAAATGCTGAATATGTCGAAATAGACTCTTTTTACGGGCATGACGGTTTCCTGATAGAAACAAAAATTGTTACAGATGTCATCAGGAAATTCTGGGAAAAAACTTCAAATTTAAAAAAATGACAAGAGAAAAATTAAGAATAGGGATGTTCGGCTACGGATGCGTAGGTCAGGGATTGCACGATGTGCTGAACAGCAGCAAAGGCTTCAAAGCCGATATTGTCAGGATCTGTGTAAAGAACCGTGAGAAAAAGAGAAGGATACCAATGTCGAATTTCACTTTTGAAAAAGATGATATACTGAACGATCCTTCAATCAATCTCGTTGTCGAGCTTATAGATGATGCTGACGCTGCATTCGATATTGTTACGACTGCAATGAAAAAAGGTAAAAATGTGGTTACTGCCAATAAAGTGATGGTGGCAAATCACTTTAAAGAACTTGTTGATATGCAAGGAAAATATAATGTTTCACTGTTATATGAAGCTTCAGCGGGTGCCAGCATTCCTATCATAAGAAACCTTGAAGAATATTATGATAATGAGCTGCTTTACTCATTAAGAGGAATACTGAATGGTACGACAAATTATATTCTGACGCTGATGCATAACCAGGGAACTGATTATGCCGATGCTTTGAATGAAGCCAGGGAAAAAGGTTTTGCTGAGTCAGATCCGACACTCGATGTGGAAGGCTGGGATGCAAAATTCAAGCTCTGCATTATTACCGGCCATGCCTATGGTCTTTTTCTTGAACCGAAAGAAGTGTTCCATTATGGCATAAACACCATATCAAAGTTTGATATTCAGTACGCAAAAGAAAAAGGATTTAAAATCAAGCTTGTTCCATTTGTAGGGAAGACAAACGAGAATACTATTACCAGCTTTGTGCTTCCACGATTCATTTCTTCTGACAAATATTTGTATAATGTTGATAATGAATATAATGGAGTAATTACTGAAGCAGCATTTGCCGATAAGCAGTTCTTCTCGGGAAAAGGTGCAGGCGGTCATGCAACAGGAAGTGCAGTGCTCTCCGACATCTCTGCTAATTCTTATGGCTATAAGTATGAATATAAAAAATACCAGCAGGGAACAGTCTCAAATTATACCCGCGATTACAAGCTTGAGATTTATCTGCGATATAAAGATGAAAAGGACAGAGATTTATTTGGATTTGAGGAAGTGTCGGAATATTTTAGCGGCAGATTATATAAATATGTAATCGGGATAGTGAATTTACAAAGATTGTATGCTTTGAGAAAACAACTTCCGGGCATGGATGTTTTTATTGTGAATACAGGGAGGAAAGGAATAAACTAATGAGGCCGGAGGGCATGAACTCACCCCCCCGTCCCCCCTCTCTCCGCCGGTCGGCGGAAAGAGGGGGGAGTTAAGAATCTGAATATTAGATTTTTCCCCCTCTACGAAGTAGAGAGGGGGAATACCTGAGTGGAGCGAAGGAAGGGGGTGAGTACATGAAACTAAAAAGGAGAAAAAGGACCCATTATATTGTAAAGTAAAGCAGATTAATAATTTAAAATATATGAACTCTTCACTGGAAGATATTATAAAACAAAAGATCCTGGTTTTCGACGGTGCAATGGGAACCATGATACAAAAACATAAGCTGCAGGAAGAAGATTATCGCGGAAAAATCTTCCATGATCATCCTAAACCACAGAAAGGTAATAACGATCTGTTATCCCTAACTAATCCTGAAATAATCAGGAATATTCATAAGGGATATCTTGAAGCCGGAGCAGATATCATTACAACCAATACTTTTAATGCAAACAAAATATCCATGTCCGATTACGGCATGGAAGACCAGGTTTATAATATGAATTTTCAGTCTGCACAGCTTGCAAAAGAGGCAATCTGTAAGTTTGAAAATTCAGAGGAGCCCCTCGGGCATTTTATCTTAGGCACACTCGGTCCCACAAACCGTACTGCTTCAATGTCGTCGGATGTAAATGATCCCGGGGCACGATCAGTTACTTTTGATACTCTGGTTGAAGCATATTCTGAACAGACCAGAGGCCTCATTGATGGCGGTGTTCATATTCTCCTTGTCGAAACAATTTTTGATGTACTGAACTGTAAAGCAGCACTTTATGCCATTGATTCAGTTTTTGAAGAAAAAGGCATCAGAGTTCCTGTTATGGTTTCTGGAACAATTACGGATGCAAGCGGAAGAACTTTAACAGGGCAAACCCTTGAAGCATTTCTGATTTCAGTTTCACACTTTCCGCTCTTTAGTGTTGGCCTTAACTGTGCTCTCGGTGCTGAACAGCTCAGACCTTTTGTCGAAGAGCTCTCCGCAAAATCGCCATTTTATGTATCGGCTCATCCGAATGCCGGACTTCCGAACCAGTTCGGCGAATATGATCAGTCTCCGGAGTTTATGGCCTCAATTACTGAGGATTTTATGAAAGAAGGATGGGTGAATATTATCGGCGGCTGCTGCGGAACAACTCCCCGGCATATTACTAAAATCGCTGAGGCGGCAAAAAAATATAAGCCACGGACAAAACCGGTAATTACTAAATATACCAGGCTCAGCGGTCTGGAAGCATTGATCATAACCCCTGAAACAAACTTTGTAAATATAGGTGAACGTACAAATGTCTCAGGATCTTTAAAGTTTGCCAGGCTCATTAAAGAAGAAAAATACGATGAAGCTCTCGCAATTGCACGGAACCAGGTAGAAGGAGGGGCACAGATTATTGATATCTGCATGGACGAAGCAATGCTAGATTCGGAAAAAGCCATGGTGAAATTTGTAAATCTCATCATGGCAGAGCCGGATATTGCAAAACTGCCACTGATGATAGATTCATCCAGATGGAATGTAATTGAATCGGCGCTGAAATGTATCCAGGGAAAATCGGTTGTTAACTCTATAAGTCTGAAAGAGGGTGAAGAAATTTTTCTCGATCGTGCCCGCCTGATAAGGAAATATGGCGCTGCAGCTGTCGTAATGCTCTTTGATGAAAAAGGTCAGGCAGATACTTATGAAAGAAAAATCGAAGTTGCGAAAAGATCATATAAACTTTTGATTGAAAAACTTGGATTCCCGCCTGAAGACATGATATTCGATCCTAATGTCCTTGCAATTGCAACCGGCATAGAAGAGCACAATAATTATGCAGTAAATTTTATCAGGACAACGGAATGGATTAAGAAAAATCTGCCTCTTGCAAAAGTGAGCGGAGGCGTAAGCAACCTTTCATTTTCATTCAGGGGAATCGATAAGGTGCGCGAAGCAATGCACTCAGTATTCCTGTTTCATGCTATTAAGGCAGGTCTCGATATGGGAATTGTAAATCCAGGTATGTTGCAGGTTTACAGCGAGATACCTCCAGATTTGCTTCAACTGACAGAAGATATTGTGCTTAATCGAAGGAAAGATGCAACTGAACGGCTGGTTAAATTTGCTGAAGGATTGAAGAATGAAGGTAAGAAAGAGGAAAAAAGCGATGAATGGCGTTCACTTCCAATAGTCGATCGTATTAAACACTCCCTTATCAGAGGTCTTGACGAACATATTGAACAGGATATTGAAGAGGCACGTTCACTCTATTCAAGATCAATTGAACTGATTGAAGGTCCGCTGATGGGAGGGATGAATGAAGTAGGCGACCTTTTTGGTTCAGGAAAAATGTTTCTTCCTCAGGTAGTTAAAAGCGCAAGGGTGATGAAAAAAGCAGTTTCAAAGCTGGCACCTTATATTGAAAAGGAAAGCGAAGGCGCTGCAAAGAAAATTGCCGGAAAGATCCTTCTTGCAACCGTGAAAGGCGATGTTCACGATATTGGTAAAAACATTGTCGGAGTTGTACTGTCGTGCAATAATTATGAGGTGGTTGACCTTGGTGTAATGGTATCTTCAGATAAAATAATTGATACCGCTATCAAAGAAAAGGCCGATTTTATTGGACTCAGCGGCTTAATTACACCATCGCTTGAAGAGATGGTACATGTTGCTTCCGAAATGGAACGCCGGAAATTGACTCTTCCTCTTCTTATCGGTGGAGCGACAACCTCAGAGATTCATGCTGCTGTTAAAATTGTACCAGCATATTCCGGAACTGTCATTCATGTGAAAGACGCCTCAAAAGCAGCCGGTGTATTATCTGCACTTCTTCAAAAAGATAACAGCCAGTTTGTTGCTGCAATCACTGATAAATACAGGAAGCTTAAAAGCGATCATGCTTCAAAACAGGGAGGAAGAATATTGATACCATTAACTGAAGCCAGAAATAATAAACTGACGACAGACTGGAATTCCATTAAACTTGCAGAACCTGAAAAAGCAGGGTATCATGTGATAAATGATATTGATCTGAAGGAGCTTTCAAAGTATATAGACTGGACATTCTTTTTCTATGCCTGGAAGCTCTCCGGAAAATATCCTGCAATTTTCAATGATCCTGTCAAAGGGAGTGAAGCCAAAAAATTGTATGATGATGCTCAGAAATATTTTAACGAAATAATAAACGGGAAGCTGATTAAATCAAAAGCGGTTTTTGGAATTTATCCTGCAGTATCTGATGGAGATGATGTGATTGTCCTGACCCCTCCCGCTGTCGCGGGACAGGCTTTCAAAGGGGGAATAAAACCACAGAAAACCATCTTCAGATTTCTCAGAAACCAGGAAAAGAAAGAAAAAGGTGTGCCAAACCTCTCACTTTCTGATTTCATTGCTCCGGAATCGTCCGGACTAACTGATCATATGGGACTCTTTGTGGTCACTGCAGATATTGATAATGAGGCAATTAAGAAATATAAAGATGATGATTATGCAACAATAATGATCAGATTATTAAGTGATCGTCTGGCTGAGGCAGCTGCCGAATGGCTTCATGAAAAAATCAGAAAGGAATACTGGGGTTTTGCAGCGGATGAAAATCTTACAGTTGAAGAAATGTTATCAGGAAAATACCGAGGAATAAGACCTGCTCCCGGCTACCCGGCCTGTCCTGATCACACTGAAAAACGAATTCTCTTTAGCCTTCTTGATGCAGAGAACGCAATTGGTGTCGGATTGACAGAAAATTTTGCAATGACACCACCTGCAACAGTTTCTGGTTATATATTCTCTCATCCTGCTTCATCTTATTTCAATGTCGGGAAAATTGGCCCCGACCAGCTGAAAGATTATGCCTCAAGAAAAAAAATGACAGTTGAAGAGGCATCAAGATGGCTGGCTCCAAACTTATAATGTTTTAATAATGAGTGTAGCAGATAAACTAAAGAGCGCAAAAGGACCTTTATTCACTTTTGAATTGCTCCCTCCTCTTAAAGGACACAGCATTGAAAAAGTATATGCAACGATTGGCAGGCTGATCGAATTTCAACCTGCATATATAAATTTTACCACACACCGAAATGAAATAACATTCAAAGAGAGACCTGACGGGCTTCTTGAAAAAAAAGTGACACGGCTGCGGCCGGGGACTATTGCCCTGGCTGCTGCAGTGAGATATAAATATAATATTACGGTTGTTCCCCATATCCTGTGCGGCGGATTTACAAAAGAAGAGACCGAAAATGTTCTTATTGAAATGAACTTCCTTGGCATTGATGATGTCCTTGCTCTCAGGGGAGATCCCCAGAGAGGAAGCCGTACTTTCATTCCTGAAAAAGACGGACATAACCATACTTTTGAACTCGTCAAACAGATTGTGGATATGAATAACGGAAAATATCTTGAAGACTCTCTTATTGATACAACTCCCACAAATTTCTGTATAGGAGTTGCAGGCTACCCGGAAAAGCATTTTGAAGCACCGAACCGGCAGACTGATATGGAAAACCTTAAAGCTAAAGTGGAATCAGGAGCGAGCTATATTGTGACACAGATGTTTTTCGACAACAGGAAGTTCTTCCGTTTCAGGGACGAATGCAGGGAGATAGGAATTAATGTCCCCGTAATTGCAGGGTTAAAACCCATATCAGCACTTAACGATATTAATCTTTTACCACAGACTTTTCATATCGATGTACCAAATGATCTTGTGACTGCAATTAAAAAATGTTCAACAGATAAGGAAGCCCGTGAAGTGGGCATTGAATGGGCAATAATGCAGTCGCAGGAGCTTATAAAAGAAGGAGTTCCGGGGATTCATTACTATACCCTGGGGCGATCTGATAATATTGCGAGGATTGTGAAGAATTCATTTTAATGTTCGTGTCCCGCAGACCTAAACTCATGTACTCACCCCCCATCCCCCTCTCTACTTCGTGTATGGACTACACACATAGTAAACAGGGGTATACACACATGGTATACAGTTAAGAAAGGTAAATTTATGGTAAAAAGCCATGCCTTTTATAGCCCAAAGTATCATGAGTCATAGGA
>JBGOXH010000214.1:0-5124 GCA_041479075.1 Bacteroidia bacterium
AGTGTTATATGCTTCTGAGTACGAAGACCCTGTTCCCTCTGCAACTGAGCTCTTTTATTTGCAATATCCTTTGCCTCTTTGTCACTGAGCATAATATTGAATTTATCGCCAGCCTGGGGAGCACCATTCAAACCAAGAATAAGTGCCGGTGTGGCAGGACCAACTTCATCAATTTTATGACCTCTTTCGTTGTACATTGCTTTAATGTGTCCAAAGCAGCTTCCGGCGAGCATTATATCACCGACTTTAAGTGTTCCTGCTTTGACCAGTACTGTGGCTGTGAATCCCTTTCCTTTATCCAGTGATGATTCAACAACAGTTCCGATAGCGGCTTTTTCCGGATTTGCTTTAAGATCAAGCATTTCAGCTTCAAGAAGCACTTTATCGAGAAGTATATCAATACTCACACCTGTTTTCGCCGAAATTTCCTGCGACTGGTATTTTCCTCCCCAGTCTTCAACAAGATAATTCATATTGGCAAGCGCCTCTTTTATCTTGTCGGGATTTGCAGTCGGTTTATCTATTTTATTGATTGCAAATACAATAGGAACACCGGCAGCTGAAGCATGATTGATAGCTTCGATTGTTTGAGGCATCACTCCGTCGTCAGCAGCAACGACTATAATTGCAATATCAGTGATTTGTGCTCCACGTGCACGCATCGCTGTAAATGCTTCATGACCAGGTGTATCGAGAAAAGTAATCTGACGACCGTCATCAAGCCGTACAGCATAAGCACCGATATGCTGCGTTATTCCTCCGGCTTCTCCTGCAATGACATTGGTTCTTCTTATATAGTCAAGTAATTTTGTTTTTCCATGATCGACGTGTCCCATAACAGTAACTATCGGAGGTCTGGATTTCAGATCTTCTTCATTATCGGCTTCTTCTTTTACAGCTTCCAGTAATTCTGCACTGACAAACTCAACTTTAAATCCAAATTCATCAGCAAGCAGAGCCATTGTTTCAGCATCCAGCCGCTGATTAATTGAAACAAAAAGTCCCAGATTCATGCAGGTAGAGATAATTTCGTTAACAGAGACATTCATCATTATCGCCAGCTCATTTGCAGAGACAAATTCCGTTACCTTAAGGATATTCTTATCCTGTTCGATTTTGTCCTCTACCTCACGGGTTCTCTGACTGATTGCATCTCTCTTTTCCCGACGATACCTGGAACCCTTTGATTTTCCTTTAGTCGTTAGTCTGGCAAGAGTCTCTTTTATTTGTTTCTGGACCTCTTCCTCATCAACTTCAATTCTTACGGGTCTTTTCTTCAAAGGCTTTTTGCCTGTCTTTTCTCTTCTTGCAGTCAGGCCGGGTTTGACAACTGAAACCTGCTCTTTTTCTTTCGAAATTCTCTTTCTCCTTTTCTTTCTTTTAAAATCAGCGCCGCCTTCAACTTTAACCGGCTGATACGGGACTGGTTTCTTTTTTTCCTCAACGGGGAGGTCTATTTTCCCGACAACAGTAGGCCCTGATAATTTCTTAAAATCAGGTCTGAACAGTTCAACTATATCTTCTTCTTGTTCAAGAATAGATTCATTGTCGATTAGGTCTTCAAGTATTTCTTCTTCACCGATTGTTTTAACTTCTGGGACTTCAACCGGCTGATAAGTTTTTTTCTCAGTTCCTTTTAACACTTCATCTTCACCGGTTTCTTTTTCTTTCTTATCTTTTTTTGAAGGCCTGGTTCCTTTTGTAACAATTTCGTCGCCAGGTTTTTCAGCAACATCAGCACCTTTTTCGCTTTTCAACTCTTTGTCTTCAGCGACGGGAGCAGCTTTTTTTGAAGGTTTAGGTTCAGACTCTTCGGTCGGTTTTTCAGTTTTTGTTGTTTTTTCAAGATCAATTTTACCGATAAGCTTTATATCAGGTTTCTTGATTTCAGTCTTTAAGTCAACACTTTTATTAACGCCGGAAGAATCTTTTACAAGAACCTCTTCTTCGCGTTCAGATTCTTCAACCTGGCTTTTTTCTGAAAAATCGTCAATCGAAACAGATTCTTTTTTCCTGTGAAGATCTTTTAGAATAAGCTTTTCAGATTCTTTCTTTACGCTTATATCTGTGCTGTACTCTTTCACAAGCAAGAGATAGGCTTCGTGCGGAAGTTTAGTGTTTGGATTAGGATCAAGGTCAAATCCCTTTTTGTGAAGAAACTCCACAATGGTGGATATCCCCACATTAAACTCGCGGGCTGCTTTACTTAATCTCGTTGCCTTTACATCCTCTGTCATAAAATTGCCTCGACTTTATAAAAAATTCAAATAGAAACCAGGATAAATAATCCTGTTATTCAAATTCAGCTTTTAAAATATTTACAACTTCTTTTACTGTTTCTTCCTCGAGATCGGTACGTTTTACAAGATCGCTGATAGAAAGGTTCAACACGCTTCTTGCTGTATCACAACCAATTGCTTTAAGCTCTTCGATGATCCAGTCTTCAATTTCATCACCGAATTCTTCAAGATTAACATCTTCCTCATCTTCACCACCCGGCTCTCTGTAAACATCAATTTCATAACCGGTAAGCTGACTTGCCAGCTTGATATTAAGACCTCCTTTTCCAATTGCGAGAGATACTTCATTGGGTTTAAGATAAATCTCCGCTCTTTTTGTCTCTTCGACAAGCTTTATTGAAGTGATCTTTGCAGGACTGAGGGCTCTCTGTATAAACAGCTGGTTATTAGAGGTAAAATTGATTACATCGATGTTTTCATTCCGCAATTCCCTGACGATTCCGTGTATCCTCGATCCTTTCATACCGACACATGCACCGACAGGGTCAATCCTTTCGTCGTATGATTCGACTGCTACTTTTGCGCGTTCGCCGGGAACCCTAACAATTTTTTTAATAGTAATAAGCCCGTCGAATATTTCAGGTACTTCCAGTTCGAAAAGTCTTTCAAGGAAAACAGGAGAGGTTCGGCTCAGAATAATAAAAGGTGTATTGTTTCTCATCTCAACCTTAATGACTACTGCCCTGATTGAATCGCCTTTGCGGAAATGATCCGAAGGAATCTGTTCACTTTTTGGCAGAATCAGTTCGTTGCCATCGTCATCAAGAACAAGGATCTCCCTTTTCCATACCTGGTAAACTTCACCAGTAACAACCTCGCCGATCCTGTCTTTATATTTCATGTAAATATTGTTCTTTTCAAGATCGAGGATACGAGCTGTAAGATTTTGTCTCAGGGAAAGAATAGCTCTTCTTCCAAAGTCAAGAAATTTAACTTCATCAGAAACTTCTTCACCGACTTCATAATCATCATCAATTTTTTTGGCTTCTGAAAGAGGGATCTGTGTAATCGGATCGGTAAGCTCATCATCATCAACCACCACCCTGTTTCTCCATATTTCGAAATCACCTTTATCGATATTGACGATAATGTCAAAATTATCAGCTGAACCGTACTTCTTGGCAAGCATACCTCTGAATACATCTTCAAGTACACTCATCATTGTAGGGCGGTCAATGTTCTTCAGCTCTTTAAATTCCGAAAAGGTGTCAATCAAATTAACATTTTCCATCTGGTGTAAACCTCTTATAATTACTTAATTGTTAAAACTACTCTTGTCGATTTTACCTGGTCAAAGTTATAAGAGATTTCTTTGATCTCTCTTGTTTTCCCTTTAACCTTAACTTCAGTCTCAAGTTCAAAACCTCCGCTTGTTACATTTCTTAATTTACCTGCCACCCTGCCTCCTTCGACATCAGTCACCTCTACTTTTTCACCTTCATTCTTGTAATACTGTTCTATCACTCCGAAAGGCGTATCGAGACCGGGCGAAGATACCTGAAGTTCAAAATCCTCAATATTGTGGTCAAGACTTTTTTCAAGCTGGTGGTGAAGAGTAACACATTCATCTATTGTTATGCCATTCATAGTATCGACCAGAACTGTTATCCTGTTCGAGCTGCTCACCTTTACCGCTACAAGAAATAGTCCTGTTCCATTAATGAACTCAGTTACAAGCTTTTCTATTTTATTTTTTTCAATCATACTCTGAAAACAGATAATAAAATAGGGGACTCTGGTCCCCTTAGCTCAAATACCCCTCAAATCGGTTGCAAAGATAAATAAGGTTTTGGAATTAACAAGTATTAAAGCTAATTATTTTATTTCGAGTTATTTAACCGCAAAGAACACAAAGCAGGTACAAAGAGCGCAAAGCATTGAATTATCTGAAAGCTCTTTGCGACCTTTGCTGAAACTCTGCGACCTTTGCGGTTAATCAGCCCCCAATCTTCCGCTGGCGCGGATTTGGCTTCGCCGAGCTCGCAAACGTGGTCACCCTGTTCCGCTGGCGCGGATTTGTAATCCGTGCCTTGTGTACTCATATTAATAATGCATTCTCCTTTGTACCTTTGTGCTTACCTTTGTGCTCTTAGTGGTTAAAAAAAAGATTGACAGGTGATTGCGGATATATACACTCCTGATGAAATAAAACTCCTTTCCTCCTGCACGCTTTGTCCACGCGAATGTGGTGTTAACAGATTTGAGGGTGGAGACGGTTACTGCAGAATGGATGCAGGGATGAATATCGCATCGATTTGCATTCACAGGGGAGAAGAACCACCTATAAGTGGACCATATGGAATCTGTAACATCTTTTTTACGGGATGCAATCTTCATTGTATTTATTGTCAGAATTACGATATAAGCAGACCCGGTGGTGATTACAGAAAAAGTACCACAACTTTAAAAGAGACACTCGATCTGATTGAAGAAATCCTTTCTGATAATGTAAAGGCTATCGGATTTGTTTCGCCTTCACATGTCGTACCACAGGTGAAAGCAATAATAAGAGGATTGAACGAACGGGGTCTTAAACCGATAACAGTATATAATACAAATAGTTACGATAAACCTGAAATAATAGCCGGTCTTGATGGAATGATTGATGTCTATCTTCCCGATTATAAATACATCACACCCGACATTGCTGAAAAGTATTCAGATGCATCAGACTATCCTCAAGCAGCCTTGAAAGCACTTAAGAAAATGTACTATCAGAAAGGTTCAACATTTTATACGGATAAAGAGGGCAGGGCAGAAAACGGCATGCTGGTCAGACACCTTGTACTGCCCGGACATGTTGAAGAAAGTAAAAAAGTTTTAA
>JBGOXH010000300.1:0-3363 GCA_041479075.1 Bacteroidia bacterium
AAAGGGGGAATTAATTCGGTGACATTGTTTCGTTCTAACATCCCCCTGACCCCCTTCAAAGGGGGAATTAATTCGGTGACATTGCTTCGTTCTTACATCCCCCTGACCCCCTTCAAAGGGGGAATTATTTTCCAAACTCCAAATAAGGCTTTACTTTCACTGCCTTCTCAGGTGTAATCAGCTTATTATCGACCAGATCACTCATGCTGTTTATCTTTCCTTTAAGTTCCACGTATTTTAAGATTGCAGACACTTCATATTTTTCAAAATATGGAAATCGCATAAGTTGTTTATAATCAGCCTGATTGATCTTGATCTTTTTTATACATGATGAATCGGCTGTTACTCTTCCTGAAATAAGATTAAATGTCTCCTCCGAAAGACCATATACTTCTCTTAATTGATCTACAGAAGCATAGCCTCCAAGCAGGTTTCTGAATTTGATAATCCTGATTGATAAAACAGGTCCGATTCCCGGAAGAGCCTCCAGGGATGCGGAGTCGCAGGTGTTTATATCGAGCAATTTCTTATCCTTTGCAAAGACTATTAATTTATCCTTTGTCTGATAAATCGCTTTGCTCTTTTTTACATGAAGAGTATCTCCTGAATTCTCCCATTTCCCCAGGGGAATCATTTCAACTTTCGTATCACGCTTTGGTATTATAAACCTTACACCTGCAAAGGCAACTATTAAGATCAGAAGGATAAAGGATGATCTTCTTTCCCTGCGGGTATATCCAAACCAGCTTTTGAACGGTTCTGCAGAAAGTTGCTTCATAAAATTATGCAGTGAGACTTCTGCAATTTACGAATTCCGTTGGAGATTTTTCAGGATACAGGATATTTTTTATATCAAAGATGATCAGAATGGATACCCTATTGCAATAACCAGCGTGAAATCGTCTTTAAAATTATATGGTCCGTTTACCGGGATCCATTTCGAACCGGATGTGATCCATGGATCGCGAAGTTTCATGCCCATATCTGCTCTTATGAGAACAAAGTTGAAATTGAATCTGAATCCTACACCCGTTCCGACAGCGAAATCATTATAGAACTTGTCAAAGTGGAATTGTGATCCGAGACGTGATGGGTCATAGCTATACGACCAGATATTTCCTGCATCAAGGAAAAGAGCACTTTCAAGAATCCAGAACAGTTTGAATCGGTATTCAATATTACCTTCAATCTTAATATCAGAAGTCTGGTTAAGGAATCTTTTATCCTCAGGGACATAAGAGCCGGGACCGAGCGAACGTACCTGCCATGCTCTGATGCCGTTGGCACCACCTCCAAAATATTGTTTTTCAAATGGTAATGCTTTTGAATTACCGTAAGGAATGCCAGCTCCTACAAATCCCCGGTAAACAATTGAACTGACATCATTTATAATTACATTATATCTGAGATCGATATCGGCTCTGATATATTGTGCAAACGGCTGACCAAGAATATAATAGCTGCCGTCTGTTTTTGAGATTCCGGCAATCTGGCTGGAAAAATTCAACAGGTTCCCCGCTGCTTCAGCATTTATCCTCACAAACCAGTAATGTCTTGATTTTTTTATCTTCTGATTACTAAATATATAGGAATAATTCCCTCCCACGATCAATACATCCCTATAACTATATGCCAGGAAAGACGAAGATTCAATTCTAGCCTGGAAAGCAGAATCAATTGATAACAGATTGACTAAGTTCACCTGGATAGGGTTGACAATATGTGTGTTAAAGGTATTTCCATGCCAGGTATAACCAAATGTTGCATTGGCCATTGTTCTGTTATAGAAAGGCATATTCTGGTAATCGTATGCTGCCAGTATAGTGGTTGTCGGATTATATTTCTTTATAAAACCCTCTGTTTTGATGAATGGAACCATGAATTTAGGCAGTCTGAGACTGGTTTCTATTCCATATTCCTGGGTGCTTCGTAATTTTGTATTTTGCTGTGAAAGCGCTTCATAAGCCCCTTTCAGCTTCAGGTTGAACAGTTCGGCACCTCTGAAAAGGTTTTTGTGCTGATAAATGAAGTTCAGGGCTCCGCCAAGGTTGCCCGCTGAGTTGGTTCCTTCAATTTCGACTTTAAAGGATTGCTGGCTTAAAAGAGTCAGCTGAATATTACAATCAAGAGTCAGTTCTCCTTCCTTTGAAGCATCCGGATTTTTAACTTCATTGTAAAAAATATTTACAAGCCGGAATGTTTTTAAAGATAACAGGTGCGATTGGGTCTGGTCGGTGTTGGTTATGTTATATAAATTCCCCGGCTTCAGGTAAAGCGATTGTAAAATAACGTCGTATTTCATCTCGGGTTTCTTTCTGGGAGAAATAAAATAAAAACCCTCGTAGTATGTTGTATCGAGACTCTTCAGATATGCTTCGCCTCCTTCCAGTGCATCTCTGGGAACAAAGTCAGGATAAATGTAAATATTTCTGACTCTGTATATAGAATGAGGAACGAGTACAGCCTGGTTATTTGCATCAAGCCTTAGAAATTTCTTTACTCCATAATAAATATTAACCTGTCTGTTGCCAATGGTACTATCAACATTGAAGAAAATATGGTCGGCCCCTGAAAAGCTGTAAAAACCATGATCTTTTACTGACCGTTCAAATCGTGATCTTTCAGCCTGCAGAACATCCACATCATATGGACGCCCTCTTTCTATCAGACAATTTACTGAGTCGAAATTAAAAATCTTCCGGATAACTGAATCCGGAATTTCATAGTACAGGTTTCTTATAGTATATGGCGTTTTTAATTCAACATTGTAATAGACTTTCGATTTGCGGTTTGCTGTCTCAATAGTTTCCGTTACGCGGCTGTCAAAATATCCTTTTGAAGCTATATAAGACTGTATCTGATCTCTTGATTTTGCGGTAGAATAAGGATCAAAAATGACCGGCTCCTCACCTATCTCCCTTAGCCAGGGATGGGGCCACTTGTCTTTATTAATATTTGAAAGATTGTATAAGCCCAGATGAAATTTTGCACCAAGAATCTTCTTGTTCGGTTTCTGTTTGATATAAGGTAAAAGGTCTGATTTTTTAATTCCTTCCTTATTTATTATAACATGAGTCTCATCGAGAAGAGTTTCATCATGGGGGACATATTTAGTTGGATTACACGATGATAAAAATAGAATTATAATAATAAATTGAAGAAAAGACCTCAGAAAATATATATTTTTATTTGCGATATTTTTTTTCAAATTTTGCATCAAAAGAGTTACGCAAATATATCAAATATTAAGATTCAGAATACCCCCTTTCCCGTTTCCCCCAAGGGGGAAAGGCTGAAAGGTTCCTTCCTCCGCCAGCTGGCGGAGAAGGTCAGGAAGGGGGTTTATTTAAGACAAGAAAAAGT
>JBGOXH010000287.1:0-3587 GCA_041479075.1 Bacteroidia bacterium
AGGGTTACCTTCAGAAAGATACTGCTTATGGCCCAGTATACAATTTCCATCATTTTTATAATATCAATTATTTTACTATTCAGGCAGATGAACTTTATGTTAAATAGCGAGCTGGGTTTTGACAGGGATGTTGTTTATGACATCCGGCTTAATGGTCAGCAGTTCTCCAAGGTTAAGGATCAATTCAGCCAGTTGCCGGAGGTTACTTCAATTTCAGCAGAATCACATTTTCCTGGGGTAGGTAATGAATGGGGTATCGATATAAAAGTCAGACCTGAAGATGAATCATTCAATGCTGCCTATTTTTCTGTCGATCCATATTACCTCAGCACGATGGGGATAAAAATAATTGCCGGTGAAGATTTTCCAAAAGATCCGGCCGCAGACAACAATTCAATAGTAATTAACAGAAAGGCAGTAGAGTATTTTAAATTTAAGTCTCTGCAAGATGCGGTAGGACAAAACATGATAATTGATGATACTTTGGCTGTCAGGGTTATAGGTGTGGTTGATAATTATAAGTATGTTGCTTTGTTCTTGCCTCTTAAACCACTTGTACTCAGGGTTAATCCCAAACAGTTCAGAATCGCAGTTCTCAGGCTTAACACACAGGACAGAGAGGCAACATTAGCTAAATTCAAAGATGTATGGGGTTCTATTGATCCGTATCATGATCTTGAAGGGTCATTTCTTGAGCACCAGATAAAGGATTATTACGGCCTGTTTGGAGATGTTTTATATACAGTTGGCTTTGCAACTATTCTGGCAATTGTTGTGGCATGTCTTGGACTTTTTGGAATGGCGACTTACAGCATTCAGACAAGGCTGAAAGAGGTTGGCGTCAGAAAAGTTTTTGGGTCACAATCACAAAGTGTTGCGCTGCTCATTGGCCGGACGTTCATTATCATGCTGATAATTGCCGCTGTTATAGCTACTCCACTGGCATATTTAATAAACTCAGCATGGCTTAAGTTTCTTGCTTTCCATGTTACATTTGGGGTAGGTACTCTCTTCGCCGGCATTATAATTGTGTTTTTAACAGGCATTCTGACAGTTCTGTCTCAAACCCTTAAAGCAGCTAACTCAAATCCTGTCGATATTTTAAAATATGAGTAGGAAGCGTTGATTAGATTTTCCAGTCTCCCTGCGTTTATACAGTGAAATGGAGTACTCCTGGTGCGTCTAGCATCACAACCTTAAATTGCAAACCCTTGTGAATCAATGATTTGCAGGGGTTTTATAACATACAATAAATCAAATAAATACACATATAAAATTGTTTATAACTCGATTTATTTATTTGATTTTCTTCTACAGCTTCAGGTTATTTTCTAGATCCCACTCAAATCAATATTCTCAAACAACATTGAAGGAGTTTTGATTGGTCTGTCCTCCAGTATGTCATTGCCCAATTCGGCAAGATTGAACCAGAACTGATTCATATTGCCTGTTATATTCATTTCATTTATCGGATGAATTATTTTTCCACCCTTTATAAAGAATCCTTCAATTCCATAAGAAAAATCGCCCGTTGAACCGTTACAGTTACCCCCGATAAATCCTGTTATTAATACTCCTTTGTCCATCGATCCGATCATTTCATTCATGCTTCTTGTACCTGTTTTAAAAACAACATTTGAACTGCTTCCCGAGGTAGGTTTCATACCTAGCTTCCTGCCATAATAATTGCCGATAAAATAGTTTTTCAAAACTCCTCCTTCGATAACCGGCCGTTTTACGGCTGCCAGCCCTTCATCGTCAAAAAGCCTTGAACCATACCCTGATGGGATGAGAGGATCGTCATAAGCAGTCAGAAGCGCCGATGCAACCGGTTTATTTTCCTTGCCTGCAAGAAACGACTGTTTCTGGTAAATGCTTGACCCCTGAAGTGCTCCAAATACAGGATAGAGCAGGTTAGCTGCAACCCTGTTCTCAACGATTACATGATACTTTCCCGACATTATTTTCTCAGGATCGATTTTATTTATTGTCCTCTCAAGAGCTTTTTTCCCGATGTCAGCCGTCTTAAGCTTATCGAAAAACAGAGCTCTCTCAACCCAATAGTCACTCGGACGACCTGTAACGCTTTTCAATGATACAGTGACATACAATGAAACCCTGGTATTCCCGGAATCACCCTTGAAACCATTGCTTGTCATCATAACGGAGTTAGAGATATTATCGGAGTAATCAGAAATTACTGATATTATCCGGTCATCTTTCTTATAAGCCTCATTCAGTGCCTGAACAGCAAGGTCAATTTTTGCTTTGGCATCAACTGAATCTAATTTTGAATCGGAAGTATTCAAATCTGAACCACCACCTTTGTAATACAATTCACGATCGGGAAGTGAGCGGAACTCATCTTCAGCCAGAAACCGGGTTGTAATAATAGCTTCATCGACAAACTTAAGAAGTTCTTCCTTGTTCATTCTATTGGTTGAATGGGCAGAATATTTCTTATCAACATAAAGGCTTATTGAAAGTCCGCTTTGATTCGATTCTTTAAGGCTGTCAATTTTCTGATCTCTTATCTCGATGATGTTGCTGCGGTTCTCATAAATATTAACCGAAACCTGTTCCGCACCACTTTTCAGGGCGTGCCGGATTACCAGGTCAGCCAGATTATATTTTTCACTTGTATTCATAATAAAGTCTTTTTCAGGTTTTTAAGCATTTACTCCGCCAACTGTAAGTTTCTTAATCTTGACAGTAGGTATGCCCATAGAATTAGGGGCTCCCTGACCGTCTTTGCCACAGGTCCACAAGCCATTGTCTATAACGAGATCATCACCAACCATTACAATGTCGGCAAGCGCCTGGGGCCCGTTCCCAATTATGTTGAAATCCTTGACAGGTCTTGTGAGCTTACCGTTTTCAATAAGATATCCGAATTTGACAAAAAAGGTAAAGTCACCCTGACCAATGTTTACCTCGCCATTGCTGAAACTCTCAACATAAACACCATTTTTGACACTTGCAATTATTTCTTCTCTCTTATGAGGTCCGTTTTCCATATAGGTACATCTCATCCGAGGTATTGGTATATTACGGAAGTCTTGTCTCCTTCCGTTGCCTGTAGGATTAACTTTATAATACTTTGCACTTATCCTGTCGTGAAGATAGCTGGTAAGAATTCCATTATTCACAATTGTAGTTTTTGCTGACGGATTCCCTTCATCGTCAAAATTCAATGCTCCCCGTTTACCCTGTAATGTACCATCATCATATATTTTAACGAAATCTTCAGCAACCTTCTGACCCATTTTGTCAGAAAAAATTGAAAGGTTTTTCCTGTTAAAATCGGCTTCAAATGCATGGCCGATAGCTTCATGAAGCAATATTCCCGATTCCCCGGCACCCATAACTACTTCCATTTCACCGGCCTTAGGTTTAGCAGCGATGAACAGCTGAGATGTTTTTGCAACAACTTCCTTTGAAATTTCGTCAACAAGCTCATTTGTAAGGAATTCGGAACCCATGCGTTTAGAACGGCCGACAAAGAAATTCTCAATCTGCCCATTCTTTTCCATGATACAAATTCCATATATAAAAACCATGGGACGATAATCACAGGCCAGAAGCCC
>JBGOXH010000075.1:0-11085 GCA_041479075.1 Bacteroidia bacterium
TAGAATAGATATAGTTTCAAAACATGCTGTTAAGCCTGATTTATAGTAATTTCAGACATTAATGACTTGTGTATATTATTGCGTTAAGAAAAATATAAGATGTGTTTGTAAATTACAAATTAAAATAGATACCTTTGCGAACCAATTTTTTAAGTAAAAATTAATACTAATAAACTGGAAATATGCCGACAATTCAACAGTTAGTAAGAAAAGGCAGGAAGAAGCTGGTAGATAAAAGTAAAGCTCCTGCTCTGGATTCATGTCCTCAGAGAAGGGGTGTTTGTGTGCGAGTTTATACCACAACTCCCAAGAAACCTAATTCAGCAATGAGGAAGGTTGCCAGGGTAAGACTTACCAACCAGAAAGAAGTTAACTCTTACATTCCCGGAGAAGGTCATAATCTCCAGGAACACTCAATTGTGCTTATCAGGGGTGGCAGGGTCAAAGATCTTCCGGGAGTTCGTTATCACCCTATTCGTGGTGCTCTTGATACTTCCGGAGTTGACGGCCGTACTCAGAGAAGATCAAAATATGGCACAAAAAGGCCGAAGAAGTAACATTAAAGGAATAAGATAATGAGAAAATCAAAACCAAAGAAGAGGATTCTGTTACCGGATCCCAAATATAAAGATCCGTATGTAACTAGGTTTGTTAATAATCTTATGTTTAACGGTAAGAAGAGCATTGCTTATCAGATTGTCTATGATTCACTCGATATCGTAGCTGATAAATTTAAGAGTGAAGGAAAAACACCTCTTGAAATTTTTAAGCAGGCTCTTGAAAATGTTACACCCCAGGTCGAAGTCAAAGCCCGCCGCGTAGGTGGTGCAACTTTTCAGGTTCCGATGGAAATACGGGCAGACCGTAAGGTAAGTATCAGCATGAAAAATATGATATCCTTTGCCCGCAAAAGAACAGGTCACTCGATGGCTGAAAGACTTGCTGCCGAACTTATGGCAGCTTACAAGCTTGAAGGTGGAGCCTATAAGAAAAAAGAAGATACTCACAGGATGGCTGAAGCAAACAAAGCTTTTGCTCATTTCCGTTTTTAACTGATTACCAGAGGGTTGCAATAGATAGATGGATAAGAATCTGAAATATACCAGGAACATCGGAATCATGGCCCACATCGATGCCGGTAAGACCACAACAACAGAACGTATTCTGTTCTATACCGGTCGTACCCATCGCATGGGCGAGGTGCATGATGGTAATGCCCAGATGGACTGGATGATTCAGGAACAGGAGAGAGGCATAACCATAACGTCTGCTGCTACAACAACCTACTGGAAATTTAATGATGAAGATTATAAAATTAACATAATCGATACTCCCGGTCATGTAGATTTTACTGTTGAAGTAGAAAGATCGCTAAGAGTGCTCGATGGTGCTGTTGCCATCTTCTGTGCTGTCGGTGGTGTGGAACCACAATCTGAAACAGTGTGGAGACAGGCAAATAAATATGGTGTTCCAAGGATTGCCTTTATTAATAAGATGGACCGGGCAGGAGCAGATTTCTTCAGCGTGATTCACCAGATAAAGGAAAAGCTTGGCTCAAATCCGGTGCCTGTCCAGATTCCTATTGGTTTTGAAGAGAATTTCAGAGGTGTGGTCGATCTGGTACATATGAAAGCAATAGTCTATAACGATGATGAGACATTAGGAGCACGATTTGAAATCGAAGAGGTACCAGCAGAGCTTCGTGATGAAGCTGAAGAGTGGAAAGGAAAACTGGTTGAAGCTGTTGCTGAAGTGGATGAAACATTGCTTGGAAGATATGTTGAAAATCATGAATCAATTACAGCCGAAGAGCTGCTGACAGCATTAAGGAAATCTACAATATCCGGAAATGCTGTACCTGTTTTATGCGGAGCAGCATTTAAAAATAAAGGTATTCAAAGCCTTCTCGATTCAGTAGTTGCATATCTCCCTTCACCAATTGATAAGGGTGCAGTTACAGGAACAGATCCGAGAAACAATAATGAAATTACACGGGAGCCGGACGATGAAGAACCATTGGCGGCTCTCGCTTTTAAAATAGCTACCGATCCGTTTGTAGGCCGACTGGGTTACCTCCGTGTTTATTCGGGAATTCTTCATTCCGGCGATACTGTGCTTAATGTCCGTACCGGAAAAAGAGAAAGAATAAACAGGCTTTACCAGATGCATGCCAACAAACAGACACCAAAAGAGAGCATAGCGGCAGGTGATATTTGCGGCGGAGTGGGATTCAAGGACCTTAAAACAGGTGACACGCTCTGTGCAATACATAAACCGATATTGCTTGAGTCAATGGATTTTCCGGAGCCGGTTATCGGAGTTGCAATTGAGCCCAAAACACAGGCCGATGTTGAAAAATTATCACTTGCACTCCATAAACTTTCTGAAGAAGATCCGACTTTCCAGGTCAAAATTGATCCCGATAGCGGCCAAACTATTATTCATGGTATGGGAGAATTGCACCTGGAGATCCTCATTGACCGTCTGAAGAGGGAATTTAATGTTGAATGTAACCAGGGACCACCCCAGGTTGCTTACAAGGAGGCTATCACAACTACTGCCGAGTTCCGAGAAGTATTTAAGAAACAGACCGGAGGCAGAGGTAAATTTGCAGATATCACTGTTGAATTATCGCCGGCAGACGATGGCATCAGAGGCCTTCAATTTATTAATGAGATTAAAGGAGGGAATATTCCTAAGGAGTATATTCCTTCAGTTGAAAAAGGTTTCCGTGAAGCAATGTCGAACGGCCCTCTTGCAGGATTCCCTGTCGATAGTCTCAAAGTAATACTCAAAGACGGTTCGTACCATCCGGTTGACTCCGATACTCTTTCGTTTGAAATAGCTGCGAAACAGGCATTCCGTCGTTTTGCAGGTAAATGCAATCCTGTTATTCTTGAGCCTATTATGTCGACAGAAGTGGTTACTCCTGAAGAATATGTAGGTGATGTTATCAGTGATTTTAACAGGCGAAGGGGCAAGGTGGAAGGTATGGAATCGAAAGCAGGTTCAAGGGTTGTCAGGGCATTAGTACCTCTGGCAGAAAAATTTGGTTATGTTACAGTACTCCGGACCCTTACCTCGGGAAGAGCAACTTCAACAATGGAGTTCTCACATTATGAAGAGGTGCCTGCAGAAATAGCTAACAGAATAGTCGAAATTACTAAAGGAAAAATTCTTTAAAGATGAGTCAGAAAATTCGTATTAAACTGAAATCTTATGATCATAACCTGGTTGATAAATCAGCCGAGAAGATCGTAAAAACAGTAAAATCAACTGGTGCCGTGGTAAGCGGTCCGATTCCGCTTCCTACCCACAAAAAGATTTATACAGTTCTTCGGTCGCCATTTGTAAACAAAAAGGCAAGAGAACAGTTTCAGCTCTCTTCTTATAAGAGACTGCTCGATATTTATAGCTCTACACCAAAGACGATTGATGCTCTTATGAAGCTCGAGCTCCCAAGCGGTGTCGAAGTTGAAATTAAAGTTTGAAACAAGTAAAGTTTAAAAGAGATGCAGGGATTAATTGGAAAAAAGGTGGGAATGACTTCCGTTTTCGATGAGAACGGGAAGAATGTTCCTTGTACGGTACTGCAGGCCGGTCCGTGTGTTGTGACACAGATCAAAACGGTTGAGAAAGACGGCTACTTTGCTGTACAGCTAGGATTCGATGATAAGAAGGAAAAGCACACGACAAAAGCTGAAATGGGTCATTTCAAAAAAGCCAATACAACTCCGAAAAGGAAAGTTATTGAATTCACAGGTTTTGCCGTAGACCAGGTAAAAGAGGGTGAAGTGCTTACTGCGGAGCTTTTCAGACCGGATAACTGGGTCGATGTAAGAGGCTGGTCGAAGGGAAAAGGATTTCAGGGTGTTGTTAAACGCCATGGCTTTAGTGGTGTAGGCGGTCAAACACATGGACAGCATAACAGGGGAAGAGCTCCAGGTTCACTCGGTGCTTCATCATTCCCCTCAAGGGTATTGCCAGGCATGAGAATGGCCGGTCGTACCGGCGGCGATAAAGTGATGTCGATAAGCATGCGCGTCATGAAGCTTATGGCAGATAGTAATATTCTTATAGTTAAAGGATCAGTTCCCGGTCCAAAAGGTGGTTACGTAATAATTACAAAATAATGGAATTAGCTGTTATTAATATTAAAGGTAAGGAAACCGGAAGGAAAGTTAAGCTTAACGATTCCATTTTCGGTATTGAACCAAACGACCATGCTATTTACCTGGATACAAAACAGTTCCTCGCAAATCAGCGTCAGGGAACCCATAAATCCAAGCAGCGTGGAGAGATTGCTGGCAGCACCAGAAAGATAAAAAGACAGAAAGGAACCGGTACGGCACGTGCAGGCAGCATTAAAAACCCGTTGTTCAGAGGAGGCGGTCGTATCTTTGGTCCGACTCCGCGGTATTATGGTTTTAAACTTAATAAGAAAATCAAGCAACTGGCAAGAAAATCAGCACTTTCATATAAAGCTTCATCAAATAATATTATTGTTCTTGAAGATTTCTCATTTGAAGCTCCGAAAACAAAGGAAATGGTCAAAATGGGAACCAGCCTCAACATCGCGAATAAAAAATCGCTGATTGTTTTACCGGAACAAAATAAAAATATATATTTGTCATCCCGAAATGTACAAGGGATTGAAGTTGTAACTGCCGGTCAATTAAGTACTTACGAAATTATGAAAGCTTCAACATTAGTACTTGTGGAGAGTGCAGTTGACGTTTTGCAGGCAACATTTGAAAACTAGAAAATTTTGAGTGATGAATATTTTGCTTAAACCGATTGTAACGGAAAAAATGACAAACCTGGGCGACAAATTTAATCGCTATGGTTTTCTTGTTGCTAAAAGCGCAAACAAATTGCAGATAAAAAAAGCTGTTGAAGAGCTGTATAGCGTTACAGTTGCTTCAGTAAATACGATGCGTTATGGCGGAAAAGTGAAAACCCGCAATACCAAATCAGGCCTTCTGGTGGGAAAAACTCCTGCTATAAAAAAAGCAGTCATAACTCTTGCCGAAGGAAATAAAATAGATTTCTATAGCAATATTTAATAACCAACATGGCAGTCAGAAAGATCAAACCTGTTACACCAGGTCAGAGACACAAGATCGTAAGTGCTTTTGACAACATCACAAGCACAAAGCCGGAGAAATCCCTCCTTCGACCGCACAGAAAATCCGGAGGAAGGAACGTTAGCGGCAAAAGGACTATGAGGTACATCGGAGGCGGTCACAAAAAGATGTACAGGGTCGTTGATTTCCTCAGGGCGAAAGATGGAATCAATGCAACTGTTAAGTCAATAGAGTACGATCCCAACAGATCATCGAGGATCGCACTTGTTGTTTATGAGGATGGCGAAAAGAGATATATTGTAGCTCCGACAGGGCTTCAGGTAGGACATAAAATAATGTCAGGGAAGGATGCTACCCCGGAAGTTGGGAACACAATGTTTTTGAACGATATACCATTGGGTACTATTGTACATAATATTGAACTTAAACCTGGTAAAGGTGGTGCATTAGCCCGGAGTGCCGGCACTTTTGCTCAACTCTCCGCCCGCGAAGGCAAGTATGCGACAATTAAGCTTCCTTCAGGTGAAATAAGAATGGTTCTTACAACATGCCGTGCAACTATTGGTTCTGTTTCCAATCCCGATCATAATCTCGAAAGATCAGGAAAAGCCGGCCGTTCACGCTGGCAGGGACGTCGTCCAAGAGTAAGAGGTGTTGCAATGAATCCTGTCGATCATCCAATGGGTGGTGGTGAAGGAAAAGCATCGGGTGGACATCCGAGATCACGCAGAGGTATTCCTGCAAAAGGTTTTAAAACCAGAGACAAGAAGAAATATTCTGCAAAACTTATTATTGAAAGAAGGACAAAATAACTGATATAATATGAGCAGATCCATAAAAAAAGGACCTTTCATTGATTTTAAACTTGATAAAAGAGTTCTTGAAATGAATGAAAGCGGAAAGAAATCAGTGGTTAAGACTTGGTCGAGGAGATCAGTTATATCGCCTGACTTTGTCGGCCATACTATAGCAGTTCATAACGGGAATAAATTTATCCCTGTATACATTACCGAGAATATGGTAGGGCATAAGCTTGGAGAATTTGCTCCTACCCGTACTTTCAGAGGTCACTCTGGTAACAAATAATCAGTAGTGTAAACATTGAAAAACTATCAGAAATGGGTGCAAGAAAAAGAAATACAGCTGAAAAAAGAAAAGAGGCCGCAAAGGGAAGGTACCAGGCCGTTCTAAGGAATTGCCCTACTTCTCCACGAAAAATGAGACTTGTTACAGACCTGATCAGCGGAAAAGAAGTGAATAAGGCACTTGATATCCTTAAATACAGCTCCCAGGAGGCATCACGCAGATTGGAAAAGCTTCTCCTCTCTGCAATTGCAAACTGGCAGTCCAAAAATGAAGGTGTCAGGATCGAAGAGAGCAATCTCTATGTAAAAACAGTTCATGTCGACGGAGGCCGGACAATGAAGAGACTGCAGACAGCCCCGCAGGGAAGAGCTTACAGGTTGAGAAAAAGATCAAACCATGTAACCCTTGTTCTTGACAGTATAATTAAGGAAGAGGAAAATACAACAAAATAATCCACATGGGACAAAAAGTAAATCCGATAGGTAACAGATTAGGTATAATAAAGGGCTGGGATTCAAACTGGTACGGTGGAAAAGATTTCTCCGGCAAGCTGGTTGAAGATTCAAAGATCAGAGAATATCTGAATGCCAGGCTTGCAAAGGCAAGTATCTCCAAGATAATTATCGAAAGAACCCTGAAGCTTATAACCGTAACAGTAAATACTGCACGTCCGGGTATAATTATAGGTAAAGGAGGACAGGAGGTAGATAAGCTGAAAGAAGAACTTAAGAAGATTACCAAGAAAGAAGTACAGATAAATATTTTTGAAGTAAAACGTCCGGAACTTGATTCAAACATAGTCGGAAATAATATAGCCAGGCAGGTTGAAGGTAAAATTTCATACCGCCGTGCAATTAAAATGGCAATTGCATCAACTATGAGAATGGGTGCTGAAGGAATAAAAGTTGTTATTTCAGGCCGCCTTGGAGGAGCTGAAATGGCACGAACTGAAACATACAAGGAAGGTCGTATACCTCTTCATACTTTCCGTGCGGATATTGATTATGCTTTGTCGGAAGCTCATACCAAAGTCGGATTGATTGGTATTAAAGTCTGGATATGCAATGGTGAAGTATATGGAAAAAGAGATCTGAGCCCTAATATTGGAGCAAGGAATGCAAAAAGCAAAAGCCTTAAAAGGAAAGCAAAAAAATAATAATAAGAGTATAATTATTTAAGATATAATACAATGTTACAACCAAAAAGGTCCAAATACAGGAGAGCCCAGAAGGGGAAAATGAAAGGTAATGCCCAGAGAGGCAACCAGCTGGCATTCGGGTCATTTGGTATCAAGGCACTTGAACAAAGTTGGATCACCGGAAGGCAGATAGAAGCAGCTCGCCAGGCTGTTACACGTCATATGAAACGTGAAGGACAGCTTTGGATCAGGGTCTTCCCCGATAAACCCATTACCAAAAAACCAGCTGAGGTTCGTATGGGTAAAGGAAAAGGAGCACCCGAAGGTTTTGTTGTACCGGTTACTCCTGGAAGGATATTGCTGGAAGCTGAGGGAGTTCCTTATGATGTTGCAAAGGAAGCTCTCCGCCTCGGTGCACAAAAATTACCCATTACAACAAAATTCGTTGTCAGACGCGATTACGTAGAGTAGTAAAATCGATATATAAATGAAAACTTCAGAAATAAAGGAATTAACCACATCTGATCTCCTGGAACGGATAGATACCGAGAAGACAATGCTCATTCGCATGAGGCTTAATCATGCAATAACACCTCTCGATAATCCCCAGAAGCTGAAACAGGCAAAGATTACTATTGCCCGTCTGCTTACCGAATTGAGGGCAAGAGAATTAAAACAGAAATCTAAATAGGGAAATCAACAATGGAAAGGAATCTAAGAAAAGAACGTATCGGTGTTGTTGTCAGCAACAAAATGGACAAATCCATTGTCGTTGCCGTTAAAAGAAAAGTAAAGCACCCTATTTATGGCAAGTTTGTAAACAGAACAACAAAGCTGATGGCTCATGATGAAAAAAATTCGTGCAAGATCGGCGATACTGTCCGCATATCGGAGACCAGGCCTCTGAGTAAGAATAAAACCTGGCGATTGGTTGAAATTATAGAAAGAGCTAAGTAATTATGATACAGCAGGAATCAAGGCTAACAGTGGCCGATAACTCAGGTGCCAAGGAGGTGCTCTGCATCAGGGTGCTGGGTGGGAGCAAAAAAAGATATGCCACAGTTGGTGACAAAATAGTTGTAAGTGTGAAATCAGCACTTCCCTCAGGTGAAGCAAAAAAAGGTACTGTGAGTAAAGCAGTTGTCGTCAGAACTAAAAAGGAAATCCGTCGGCCTGATGGTTCATATATAAGGTTCGATGATAATGCAGTTGTCCTTCTGACTAATGCCGATGAGGTTCGTGGTACCCGTATCTTCGGTCCGGTTGCAAGAGAGCTGCGTGAGAAATATATGAAAATCGTTTCACTGGCACCTGAAGTGTTGTAATATTTATAAATAGACAACGATGCAAAAGAAAATACATATTAAAAAGGGCGACCAGGTTATGGTAATAACCGGTGAATCAAAAGGTCAGAAAGGACGAGTCCTTGAAGTTGACAGGGCTAAGAACAGAGCTATTGTTGAAGGTATTAATATGGTATCAAAGCATACCAAACCTCATTCAAAAGCTCCCCAGGGTGGAATTGTAAAAAAAGAGGCCCCCATCCATTTATCAAACCTGATGCTCATCGATCCTACATCAGGAAAACCAACACGTATCGGAAGAAAACTTAACAGTAAAGATAAGCTAGTGCGTTATTCAAAAAGATCAGGAGAGGAGATCAAGTAATGTATATACCTGCACTAAAAACAAAGTACAACGACGAAATAGTCCCTGCATTAATGAAGGAATTCGGTTATGCAACCGTAATGCAGGTACCCCGACTTAGGAAAATAGTTATCAATCAGGGTGTTGGACAAGCTATTGCTGATAAGAAATTGCTTGAAACAGGCGTTAAAGAATTATCAGATATAACAGGACAGAAAGCTGTTCTGACATATTCATCAAAGGATATTTCGAATTTCAAGCTGAGAAGAAATATGCCTATTGGTATTATGGTCACACTGAGAAAAGAGAGGATGTACGAGTTCCTGGAAAGGTTGATTTCTGTGGCTCTTCCCCGTATCCGGGACTTTAAAGGTATAAATGCCAAGCTCGATGGACGCGGCAATTATACCCTGGGAATTACAGAACAGATAATATTTCCTGAAATTGACCTAGATAAGATTGCTAAGATTATGGGTTTGCAGGTTACTTTCGTCACTTCAGCAAAATCTGACGAAGAAGCACTTGCACTTTTAAAGAATTTTGGTTTACCATTTAAAACTTCTAAAAACTGAATATATGGCTAAAGAGTCAATGATAGCCCGCGAAGTAAAACGCGTAAAACTGGCACAGAAATATGCTAAAAAAAGAGCACAACTGAAAGCCGATGGTAATTATGTAGGATTAAGCCGTTTACCAAGAAACTCTAACCCAAACAGACAGCGTAATCGTTGTAAACTTACCGGTCGTTCAAGAGGGTATATGAGACAATTCGGTGTAAGCAGAATAACTTTCCGGGAAATGGCATCTTTCGGACTAATTCCGGGTGTTAAGAAAGCCAGCTGGTAATTAATAGATTAATATAAACTTTAAAAAATATACGATGACTGATCCAATTGCAGATTTACTGACCCGAATTAGAAATGCCATATTAGCCGGTCATAAGGTTGTGGAGGCACCAGCATCCAATCTTAAAAAAGAGGTTGCACGAATTCTTTTCGAAAAAGGATATATCCTCAGTTATAAAATTGTTAAAGGTGAGAGCAAACAAGGTATCCTGAAAATCGCTCTTAAATACAATCCTAAGAGCAAAATACCTGCTATAAAAGAATTACAGAGAGTAAGCCGTCCGGGCCTCAGACATTATGTAGGAGTTGATGAACTGCCAAGGATATTAAACGGACTTGGAATTGCAATTATCTCAACTTCAAAGGGTTTAATGACCAATAAGGAGGCTAAGAAAGAAAATATTGGTGGTGAAGTATTATGTTATGTTTATTAAAAGGAGGAAAGCTTAATGTCACGAATTGGAAATTTACCTGTAAGCCTGCCTAAAGGTGTCTCTGTAAGTGTTAGCGACGCCAACATGGTTAGTGTGAAAGGACCTTTGGGAGAACTGAATCAGATTGTTGATAAAGACCTGAAGGTTGAAGTTGTTGAAAACCAGATTGTCATTACAAGACCATCAGAATCGAAAAATCATAAATCGCTTCATGGTCTTTACAGGGCGCTTCTTGCCAATATGGTAACTGGTGTTTCACAGGGATACAAAAAAGAGCTTGAACTTGTGGGAGTTGGTTATCGGGCTGAAGCTAAAGGGCAACAGCTGGAAATGAGTCTTGGTTTCTCCCACGAAATTATTCTTCAGCTTCCGAACGAAGTGAAAATTGAAACGAAAACTGAAAGAAGGAGCAATCCTGTTATTACACTTACCAGCATCGATAAGCAGCTTATCGGACATGTAGCTGCTAAGATCAGATCTCTCCGTCCGCCTGAACCTTATAAAGGCAAAGGAATCAAGTTCGTAGGAGAACATCTCAGACGGAAAGCCGGGAAATCTGCAAGTGTTTAAGGTGAATATTAATAAGGTAAAAATCTAAAAAGATGGCCTTAACTAAACTGGAAAAAAGAACAAGGATCAAGATGAGGATCCGGAAAAAGATAAGCGGTACTGCTGATCTGCCAAGATTAGCAGTCTATCGCAGCAACAAGCAGATATATGTTCAGGTTGTTGACGACCTTAACAAAGTGACTCTTCTGTCGGCTTCTTCAAAAGAAAAAGAGATTGAAGGCAAAACACAGATCAAGAAAACCGAACAGGCGAAGCTTGTGGGCAAATTACTTGCTTCA
>JBGOXH010000072.1:0-11197 GCA_041479075.1 Bacteroidia bacterium
CAGATCTTGGACATTGCGGCCGGAAAAATATCCGTATCTCATGGATATTTGCAAAAACAATGCTTGTAGTTAATTACTTTGGACAGGGAGCATGGCTTATGATGAATTATACTCCCGGTGCAGAGGCTACTCCGTTTTTCTCAATGATGCCCGGATGGTTCCTTTTAGCAGGAGTAATCATCTCAACTGCTGCAGCCATAATTGCCAGCCAGGCGCTTATCAGTGGTTCGTTCACACTTATAAGCGAAGCAGTTTCGTTGAATTTCTGGCCTCAGATTAAGATTATTAATCCTACTTATGTCAGAGGACAGGTTTACCTGCCTTTTGTAAACTGGTCACTCTGGATCATGTGCAGCCTGGTTGTCATCTTCTTTAAAGAATCATCCAATATGGAGGCTGCATACGGTCTTGCAATCACAATTACCATGATAATGACCACCTTACTATTATCATATTATCTGTATCAGAGAGGTACCGACCGCAAGCTAGCAATATTAATCATGGTGATCTATCTAACTATTGAAAGCAGCTTCCTGATAGCAAACCTGCATAAAATAAAGTATGGAGGATGGTTCACTCTTTTACTCGCGGCAATTTATTTCCTGATTATGTACGGCTGGTACTTTGGAAGAAAAATAAAGAACCGTCACATTACATTTATCAACCTTGGGGATTATCTTGAGTTATTCAAGGACCTGAAACGTGATAAAAGCGTACCTAAATTTGCCACTAATCTTGTTTATATTATCAAAGCAAACCGGCAGGAACAGGTAGAATCAAAAGTAATCTATTCCATATTCAAGAAACAGCCTAAAAGAGCTGATACTTACTGGCTTCTCCATGTCGATAAGGTAGATGATCCGAATCGTTTTGAATATGAAGTCAATCAGATCATTCCCGGCACTCTTATCAGGATTGATTTTCATATAGGCTTTAAAGTTGATCCCAAAATAAACCTCTATTTCAAAGAGGTTATTGAAGACCTGATGAATTCAGGTGAGATTAAACTGGAAAGCAGCTTTGATACTCTTAGAAAATATGGTTTTCCAGCTGATTTTAAATTTGTGCTTATCGACCGGATAATAATACGCGACTTTAAGCTTAAAAACAGGGAGAATTTCATTCTTGCACTCCGCAATATTACCAGGCACCTCAGCATACCTGAAGCGAGAGCCCTCCAGCTCGATCAGACAAGAACTATTGTTGAAAAGGTGCCGATTATAATCGATCAGGCTGTAAAAAAGAGAATCGAACGAATTAAATAACTTTCTTTTAATGAGATACAGGGAAACTGGATCTGTAAGGGTAGTTATTCATCGGTTAACGGGTCTCTTTCTCATAATATTAATAGCACAGAAATAGCCTCCGTAAATTGCACCTGAAAAACCCCCTCCTGTTTTTACCCATGCGGATGCAAAATGAAGATTATCAAAGATTTTAGCGGTATCAATTGCCGGTTTGAATGGTCTCTGTTCAAAGCCATAGACCGCACCCTCCGGATTGAGAGTGTAACGTTTAACAGTTAAGGGCGTTCCTACCTCATAATATTCTATTTCACCGGAAATTCCCGGGATTAGTTTTTCAAGTCTTCCGATAAAAATATTGGCGACTTCCTTTTTCTTTGTTTTATATTCTTCTTCTGTTAAATTTCCCCAATTCGTCAAATAATCGATACAGCAGAGAGCTCCCGTACTCTTACCTTCCGGGGCAAGTCCCGAATCGACCTGGCCATAATCGATAAATGTAAAACTGCGTTTACCATAATCTCCTCTGTTGTTTTCCAGGATATCAGCCTGAGTCTTTATTGATCCGTCAAAAACAAATGTACAATAGTGCCGATAGCCAATTTTCCTGAGGGAATTTTTAAAACCGAAATAAACAGAAAGCAATGATGCTCCCGGTTTCTGGTTTCCGATCTCATTTTTAAGCATGCTTCCCTCTTTTTCAGGCAATAATTCCACTATGTTTGGCATCGCTGCATTGGCTATTATTTCATCAGCATAAGCTTTCAAAGTGTCAGGATCAGAGCCTCTCTTCTTCCTGTACGTCACTCCCGTCAATTTCCCGTTTTCTGTTATAAATCCTGTGACCAGGTGGTTAAGAACAACTTCACCACTATGTTTCCTTATGTATTCCGCCAGATAATCCGACAGTGTCTGTGAACCGCCTTTTATATAGCTTCCACCGCCGTTTAGATACCTTGCCTGAGCGGCAGAATAGTAGGTTAGGGATATTGAATAGGGATCATCGTGGAAATATCCGAGATTGCCAAGAATGACCAGTTTAAGATCCTCATTGTGGATTATGGAATCGAGAAATTCACCCAGACTTTTTTCTTTGGAGGTCTCATTATCATCATTTTTCTTTTTCGGATAAAGCATATGTCTGTAATAAGCCTCTATCCCTTCTTTCTCTTCAGGGAATGCCTCTTTTAGTATTTTTCCGGCCTCTTCAGGATTATGAGGGACTGTAATTTGTAAACGATCGTTGACAAAGTGGTAGAATTCAGGGATTTTAATGAAAGTGACATTCTTAAATACCTCAAGCTCGTTGAAGAGTTTTGTTTTTAAATCAATGGGAGAGGGGCCGTCAATCTCATGAAGTCCGACCTCCATAGTGTAATCACCTCTTTTAAATGTTGTTGCGCACCCGCCCGGACGGTCATGCTGCTCCAGAAGCAACACTTTTTTCCCTTCCCTCGAAAGTTTGGCTCCTGCCGTTAAACCACCAAGTCCGGCACCGATGATGATTATATCATATTTCATACTTTATCAGGTATCGGGTATCGTTTAAATTCTTTAGCCCTGTCAAAGAGGTACCTGTAAGTGATATAGTTTTTCACCGGAACACAATTCACAGCTATAAATATCTTTCTCATCTTGGGATTAAAGTCGGCGACCCATGAGAACTCGATTTCGGTGTAATGCGATTTATTTTTAAAAACTCCCAGCAGGTTATAGATGAATGCTGATTCGATCCCATGATTCTGGAATTTGGGGATGACACCCATAAGGAGGCCTTTGGCTCTTGTCATGGATTTTCTTTTCTTTAGCCAGACGAATTTCAGCATTTCAATTATTCCTAGTCTGCCGTTAAGATGTTTCAGGATCATGTTAAGGTCAGGGAACATCAGGTAAATTGCTATCGGTTTTCCTTCAAAATATGCAAGCCAGATAAACTCTTCATCTACAATAGGTTTGGCTTTCCGGAGTACTTCACGTATATATGCCGGTTCAAGCAGTTCAAAATGTTTTTTGAATGAAGCCCATGCTTCATTGAACACAACGGCAAAGTCATTTGTATATTTTTCCTCTTCTTTCCAGGTGAAATGGTGGAACTCATACCCTGGCTTATTAAGCACCCATTCTGCTATTTTCCTCAGTCTTTCTGGAAGGGGTTTGGTGATATCGAGATGAAATCCTTCCATTTTATAATAAGCCTGGAAACCATAGGATTCAAACAGGTTCTGGTAAAATGGATGATTATATGGTACGTCGAAAGAAGGATGTGTAAAACCATTTACAAGCAAACCCCAGTATTTATCTGTTTCTCCGAAATTTATCGGGCCATCCATTGCTTCCATCCCTTTTTCTTTTAGCCACTCTTTCGCAGTATCAAAAAGCAAAAATGCTGCTTCCTTATCGTCAATACATTCAAAAAAACCGACTCCACCAGTAGGCTGTTCATAAGAGTTTGCCAGACCGTAATAGATAAAAGCAGCTATTCTCCCAATCAGTTTGTTTTTTTCTCCGGTGAGCACCCACCTTTCAACTACACCCTGTTTAAAGTATGTATTCTTTTGCGGGTCGAAAACACCTTTAATGTCATTGTCTAAGGGGCAGACCCAGGTTTTGTCATTTTTGTAAATGACCCTGGCAGTATCCAGAAACATTTTCTCCGACTTGTTGTCGGTGACTTTAATTAAATTCATAGAAGTAAAGAATAATCTGTACTAATGAATTACTTGAAATAGATCTGAGTTATAAGGTTTTTATATTTATCCTGGATAAATTGCCTCCTAAGCTTCAAGGTTGGAGATAATTCACCTGTTGTCGGTGTCCATTCGTCCTTAACAAGCCTGAATCTGTTTATCCTTTCAGGAGGGCTCAATTTTTTATTAAACTTTTCTACTTCGGAGGAGAATAAAGACTGAATTTCAGAATGTTGTATCAGTTCTTCATTACCAGAGAGAGAGATTTTATTTAATGCTTTCCAGTCATCAAAATATTTGAAGTTGGGTGAAATCAGGGCGCTTGCAAATTTTTCATGTTCTCCTATAACCATAATCTGATCAATAATGGGAGCCTCCTTAAATATATTTTCGATAATCTGAGGTGCAATGAATTTCCCGTTCGACAGCTTGAATATCTCTTTTTTTCTGTCAGTCACCATAAGGAATTTGTCGTCCTCAATATGACCGATATCTCCGGTCATAAACCAACCGTTTTCATCAAATGTGGCTTTTGTAAGATCCGGGTCATTATAATAACCGGGTGAGACATTTGGCCCCTTGCATAATATTTCACCGTCGTCAGCAATTCTGACTTCAACACCCTCTATTGTCATCCCAACCGAACCCAGCTTAACCTTACCTTTTTCCTGCCTGTTAATTGTAATTATCGGAGAAGTTTCTGTAAGCCCGTACATATTTAATATTTTAATGCCGGCTGCCCAGAAAATTCTTTCAAGCCTTGGCTGCAGGCTGGCACCTCCGCAACCAACAATCCTGACATTATTTCCCAGCGCCTGGCGCCACTTACTGAAAATCAGCTTATCAGCTATTTTTAATTTTCTTTCATAAAGCCAGCCATTCTCGCCATATGGCTTATATTTCAGGCCAAGGTTAACAGCCCAGAAGAAGAGCTTTTTCTTCATGCCGGTAAGCTTATTACCTTTCGAAATAATGACATCGTAGAATTTTTCAAGCACCCTTGGTACGGCATCAAATCCATCCGGTCTGATCTCAGCCATATTTGCAGCAATAGTGCCCATATTCTCTGCATAATAAATACTGCTTCCACTGTATTGCGTCTGGTAATTTCCCATACGCCCGCCGACATGACATAATGGTAAGATACTGAGATATTTATCTTCAGGCTTGAGTTTGAAAACTGATGCAGCTGAAATGAAGTTGCTAACCATATTTCTGTGAGTAAGCTTTACCCCTTTTGCTTTTCCGGTTGTCCCTGATGTGTAAATAAGTGAAGCAAAGTCATCAGGCCGGACAGAATTTTTTAAATCTTCAACAGTCTTTGAATGCTTTTGTGCGTTACTTTTTCCTGCTTCAACTATTTCTTTCCAATTTTTTACCCCATCGATATTATCAAAAGAATAAATCTGAACAGGTTTGCCAGAAGCTGCGATTGCAGGATTAACAATCTTAAATAATTTCTTGTCGGAAACAATAATCAGCTTAGCTTCAGAGTGGTTGATAATATATTGATAATCGGAGGTACTGAGTGATGTGAATACCGGAACATGGATAACACCGATCATCGACATTCCCAGATCAACGAAATTCCATTCGGGCCGGTTATTGGAGACAGTGATTATTTTATCTCCTTTTTTAATGCCCAGCTCAAGCAGACCATAACTGAAATTGAATGAGTTATCAATATAATCCTGTGAACTATATTTTACCCAAACACCATCCTGTTTGCCACAGAGAGCATCCTCTTTTTTAAAGAGATCTCTGTATCTGTCAAGAAGATCAAAAGTCCGTTCGACATTCATATTTTAATTGTTTTAGGTTATAACAATGTCGTATTTTTTTAATAATCAAAGATTTCACAATATTCATTACACCCCCTTTCTCCTTTCCCCCAAGGGGGAAAAGATGAAGAACCTAATAACTCCTTCCCCTGTGGGGGAAGGATGGGATGGGGGTAAAATACACCCTACCTCGGTCCAGATATTCGCAATTTACGAATATTCAGCAAAAAACAATATTATTCTTAAAAGTCTCTGTATATAGTCATTAGCATTATGGATTTTACCATAATGCTGCGTTGCACGGGTGCTCGGAAATATTAATTTTGTTGTATTGAAATAACCCTGAAAAATAATCTTCTGTGAATGCAATGCCGTTTGTGATAGGGAGTATTGCTCTGTTTGTAATCGCTTATCGTCTGTATTTCAGTTTTGTGGCTGCAAAAGTTGCAGTGAAAAATGATTTGAGCCAAACGCCGGCATACAGGTTGTACGACGGACAGAATTATTATCCGATGAACAAATGGGTATTGTTTGGGCACCATTTTGCTGCTATTGCCGGTGCTGGTCCGCTTGTCGGGCCGGTTCTTGCTGCCCAATTCGGTTTTATGCCTGGATTTTTATGGATGCTTATCGGGGCAGTTATGGCCGGTGCTGTACACGATTTTGTAATTCTTACAGCCTCGGTACAGCACGATGGAAAGTCCCTGGCAGAGATCGCCAAAGCCGAGATTAACAAAATCAGTGGAATCACAACTGCATTTGCAATAATATTGATAATAATAGTTGCCCTTGCAGGACTTGGACTTGTAGTCGTGAATGCACTTGCTGAAAGCTCATGGGGAACTTTTACAATTGCTTCAACAATTCCGATTGCAATTGTAATGGGTATCTGGATGTTCAAGATACGGAAAGGTAAAACACTTGAGGCAACAATATTTGGTGTTATCATGCTGATACTTGCTGTTGTTATAGGCCGCTTTGTGCCTGATTCTCAATTCTCATCATGGTTTACATTCAATCATAAAACTCTTACCATAATTATTGCTCTTTATGGATTTTTTGCATCGGTCCTTCCTGTCTGGCTTCTTCTTTCTCCCCGCGACTACCTGAGCTCGATAATGAAAATATCAGTTATCGGGCTTCTTGCAATCGGACTGATCATTGTTGCACCAGAGATCAAAATGCCTGCATTCACTGAGTTTGGCAAAGGAGGAGGACCGGTTATTCCAGGAAAACTTTTCCCGTATCTTTTTATTACAATTGCCTGCGGGGCAATTTCAGGATTTCATTCGCTTGTCAGTTCAGGGACAACGCCGAAAATGATTATGAAAGAGTCTGATATAAAGCCTATTGCAGTAGGTTCAATGCTTGTCGAAGGAGCAGTAAGCATAATGGCTCTGATAGCTGCAACCAGCCTGCTCCCTCTCGATTATTTCCAGATCAATGTCCCAGTTGAAAAGCTCCAGGCAATTCTCCCTAAGCTTCATGAAATGGGTTTTACGGAATCACATCTTGACCAGCTTTCCGCTTCAGTGGGTGAAAAAATTGCGGGTAGGACAGGAGGAGCAGTCTCCCTTGGTGTCGGGATGGCCTATATCTTTTCATCAATTCCCGGGATGAAACACCTGATGTCGTACTGGTACCATTTTGCAATAATGTTTGAAGCATTGTTTATCCTGACTACAATTGACGCAGGCACCCGTATCGGCAGATTTATTCTCCAGGAAGCTTTTGGCAAAGTTTACAAACCGTTTCATCGGACAGACTGGCTGCCGGGAAATCTTATTACCAGCGGACTGATAGTATTTGCGTGGGGCTACTTCATTTATACGGGATCAGTTGCAACAATCTGGCCAATGTTCGGAACAGCAAATCAGTTGCTGGCTACAGTTGCTCTTGCAATCGGGACCTCATTTATAATTAATCGTGGGAGAGCAAAATATGCCTGGGTAACATTAATTCCTATGACGTTTGTCGGAGTGACAACACTTACTGCCGGATTTCTAAATATGAAAAATATTTATCTCCCTCAGGTTCATGATAAAGCAACCCTGGTATCGGGCTTAATTAATCTGATACTTACTTTGTTGATTATCATCTCTGTCTTTGTGATCCTTATTAATGCAATTCCTAAATGGATCAAAACTATCAGGCGATAGAAGAATGAGATGGTATATATTTTTTTAATGAGTGTCGGGGATGTATAATAATTCTGATAGAGAATGAATCCGCCAGCTGGCGGAGTAATGAGGAATCTTAAATTTATAATGTGGGTTATTTAATAAGAATTTGATCCGTTCATTCTTCACTTTATTCATGAATGCCGATATTTATTTTTTTTGAACATACTTTAATTTGAATTGTTCATATTTTATAATTTTATTTATCTTTTTCACCAATGGTTCTGAAATGATAAACATCCCGAAATCGGAGAAAAAAAGAGTCGTAATAGCAGGTTGCGGTTTTGCAGGGCTTACCCTTGCCAGGAAGCTGAAAAACACAGGTTTCCAGGTAGTTATCCTTGACAAACATAACTATCATCAGTTTCCTCCTTTGTTTTACCAGGTTGCGTCAGCCGGCCTTGAAGCAGATTCAATTTTATTTCCACTGCGAAAAATTTTTCAGCATTATAAAGATTATTATATCAGGAAAACTGAGGTTAAAGCAATAGAATCTGATAAAAACAGGCTTCTGACTTCCGCAGGAACGATCGATTACGATTTTCTTGTACTGTCATACGGTGCCACAAATTCATTTTTTGGTTCCAGGGAGATGGAACAAAATTCAAAAGGGATGAAGACAATTGCTGAAGTTCTTGACCTGAGAAATTCTCTTCTTATGAACTTCGAAAACGCTCTTATCTCACAAAATGAAGAAGAAAAGGAGAGGAACCTGAATATCGTTATTATCGGAGGAGGACCTTCCGGAGTTGAGATTGCAGGAGCTCTTGCAGAGATGAATAAATATATTCTGCCTAAAGATTACCCGGAGCTTAAAAATAATAGGGCCAAAATTTATCTTATCGAAGCAGCTGACAGAGTGCTGAATTTGATGTCGGAAAAGTCATCAGAAAAAGCAAAGAAGTTTCTTGAAAAGATGAATGTCAATGTCATGACGAATACAATTGCAACCGGCTGTAATGATAAGTGTGTTCAGTTAAGTACCGGAAATAAAATCTGCACCTCTCTTATAATCTGGACTGCCGGTATTAAGGGCAATAATGTTGATGGATTAAGACCCGAATGTTTTACAAAAAGCAATCGTATTATTGTCGACAGATATAATAAAGTAAAAGGATATGATAACATATTTGCACTTGGCGATATTGCCTTAATGACAGAAGACAAATATCCTAAGGGTCACCCGCAGGTTGCCCCGGTGGCAATCCAGCAGGCAAGACAGTTGTCCAGAAACTTAAAAAGTCAGCATCTTAATAAACAACTTAAAGAGTTTAAATACAAGGATATGGGTACATTGGCTACGGTGGGTAAGAACCTGGCAGTAGTTGAGTTACCTTTTATCCATTTTCAGGGAATCTTCGCCTGGTTTGTCTGGATGTTCATTCACCTTATGAGCATTGTAGGTGTTAAAAACAGGCTGATGATCTTTATCAACTGGGCATGGAAATATTTTACCTACGATCAGTCAACCAGGTTAATTCTCAGACCAAAAGGCCACGTTTAACAAAAATCTGATTTAAAATAAGAAGTATAGTTTTATCTTTGAAAGAAAAGATAAATAATACTTCATTTTTATTATTAAGTGTAAGATTAACACTAATTCCTTCTGATATGAAAAAATATTTTTTGCTCTTTGTAATTTCAATAATTATTACCGGGTTTATTTCAGTTCAGGAAACCGGATGGAAGATCGCAGGGGATAAAATAACGACGCAATGGGCTGAGAAAGTTAATCCTTTGAATCCCTTGCCTGAATATCCACGGCCGCAGATGGTCAGAAGTGAATGGAAAAGCCTGAATGGTTTATGGAATTATGCTATAACTCCTTCGGGTGAACCATTACCAAAATCATTTCAGGGGAAAATCCTGGTACCATTTGCTGTCGAATCAGCATTATCGGGTGCAGGGAAACCAGTCGGACCTGATAATATATTATGGTACAGGACAAAATTCATAGTCCCATCATCTTTTAAGAAAAAAAATATCCTGTTGCATTTCGGTGCAGTAGACTGGTTATCAGATATTTATTTGAATGGCGTCAAAGTTGGATCTCACCAGGGTGGTTATGATCCTTTTACTTTCGATATAACTTCATTCATTAAAGGGAGTGGTCCTCAGCTTCTTGAGCTTCGGGTCACCGATCCTGTCGATAAGGGCCCTCAGCCCCGTGGAAAACAGGTACTTAAACCAGGTGGAATCTGGTACACTTCTGTAACAGGAATATGGAGGACAGTCTGGATCGAAGCTGTTCCAAAAACATATATTTCTTCAACCAGACAGTTTCCTGATATTGATAATCAGCTTCTTACAATTGATGTAAAAGTAGAAAATCCTGAGCCGGGAGACATGATCCATATCTCGGCCTGGGATGGTGAAAAAATGATTTCTGAAAAGCAAACAGAAAACGGGTCAGGAATTATTTTACCAGTCTCTGATCCTAAACTATGGTCTCCGGATAATCCTTTTCTGTACGATCTGAAAATTTCTGTAGTACGAAAAGGCAAAACCACCGATGAGGTAAAGAGTTATTTTGCAATGAGGAAAATCTCCCTGGAGCCTGATGCAAATGGAATTCTCAGAATGATGCTGAACCATAAATTTGTATTTCAATATGGTCCGCTTGACCAGGGCTGGTGGCCTGATGGATTATATACAGCTCCCACAGATGAAGCTCTGCTCTTTGATATTCAGAAGACTAAAGATATGGGCTTCAATACAATACGTAAGCATGTCAAGGTTGAGCCTGACCGCTGGTATTATTATTGCGACAAGGTCGGAATAATGGTATGGCAGGATATGCCGAGCGGCGATCTTGGAGGAGGGCAATGGAATACAAGACCGGGAATGGAGGGTGGATCAGATAAAATCCGGACAGAAGAGTCGGAGAAAATTTACAGGACAGAATGGAATGCGATAATTGATTATCTGTTCAATCACCCTTGTATTGTTGTATGGGTTCCTTTCAATGAATCATGGGGTCAGTTCAAGAGTGCTGAAATCACAAACTGGACTATGCAAAAAGATCCATCGAGGCTTGTAAATTGTGCCAGCGGTGGTAACTTTCATGAAGTCGGGCATATTCTTGATCTGCACAACTATCCGGGACCAGTTATGGCAAAACCTGAAGTATTTGGTTCAAAGCAGGCACTTGTTCTTGGCGAGTTCGGCGGATTGGGCCTTCCTCTTGAAGGGCACACATGGCTTGATAAAAATAACTGGGGCTACAAGACATTCCAGGATGCCGATACTTTATTTAAAACATATTCCCTGTATCTTACACAGATAGCTCCATATATTAAAAGAGG
>JBGOXH010000195.1:0-5444 GCA_041479075.1 Bacteroidia bacterium
GTCCCATCGCAATTGATCCGGCAGCAGCTGATTTTATGAAATTACGACGTTGCAATTGTCAACAAATTAATGTTCAGAATCTTATTTATAAAGAAGAAGGCTATAACATTCAATTTCTGATTATTCAAGAATATTCCTCATGTATTCAATAGATATAGCGACTTCCTTTGCAGCATCAGAACCATCCGGAATAGGATATTCGAGCTCAACATCGACATTGATCGGCCATTTTTCTTTCTTCAGAAGCAAAAGAATATCAGCTATCGGAGTTTCGCCTTTCCCGAACGGCATATTGGCTCCGGCGGGATTGCTTTTCGGACCAGTCTTATCTTTGATATGTATGCTGCGCATTTTATCGTGATACTTGATAATCACATCATTAGGATGCAAACCTGTTGCTCCGAAATAGTGCCCGGCATCCAGGTTGAGCATGTTGGCAGGTGAATATTTAAAGATAGAGTCGAAAGAAAAACCAGGTTCCGCAGGCTGCTGATGAGTATGGTACATTGCCAGGCTATGGTGTTTCTCAGCGAATTTTCCCAGCCGCTGGATTGCCATATCACTGTATTCATCAGTAATACCAATTGTACCTAAAACTTTTGCAGCATTATATGCGTAATCTATCTCTTCATCTGTCCATGATGAGGGTGCGAACTTTGCAATATGAACCTTAATCCCTGCGTTGTTAAACTTCTTACGCATATCCGCATATCTCTGCATTGGCATAGTCAATCGCCACTGGCGCTGTTTTTCTCTTGCTTCTTCAGAGGCTTTTGCATAATCAGCTTTGTCCTTGTCAGATAACTGACCGCGAGGTCTTGGTGGTATTTCAGGAAGCCCTAGATCCTCCTCTGCAACGCTTCTCAGCTCAATAGCATTTATACCGGCCAGTAAAAGATACTGAATAACATCATCTACCTTATGAGGCATACCTCGATAGCTATAGGTGGTACATCCAAGCTGGACTCCATTGACTTTCGAATTCGGCTTTTTTCTTTTAGGTACAGATGTGCATGAATAATTAACGGGAACAATTGCGAATGCTGCCACAGCAGCTGCTGCCCCTAAAAATTTTCTTCTTGAAATTGATGAGTTTTTCATATCAGTATAATTTAAGAATGTTATAAATGAACCTAAAGTTAGTTACTTTTTGAAGAAATCCTTGTTTTCATAAACAAGCTTTCCATTCACATACGTATTAATTATAACTAATTGATTATCTATTATTTGAAAAAGAATAATATCAGCTCTCTTACCGACTTCAAGTGCACCACGATCATCGAGATGGTAAAGCCTGGCAGGATTAGTGGTCACCATCCTGAATGCCTCTTCCATAGAACATCCCGTGACCTTCATAACATTTGCAACTCCTTTTTTCAAGGGTGAGGCCGAGCCGGCAAGCACACCCTGAGCAGGGTACCTGAGCATTCCTTCGGTGGTAAGCTCAATTGTATCTCCTTCAGTATTCAGGTATTTTCCCGGAGGCATTGATGAGTAACTTGTGACATCAGAAGTGATAATAGTCTTATCAGGTCCTTTGACTTTGTAAAAAACACGGATCTCTTCCGGATTAAGATGAAATCCATCGCCAATTATGCTGATCATCAGACGATCGTCTGCAAGCTGCGGCCAGAGCGGATTGATATGACGGTTGATCATATTGGCACACCCGTTGCCAAAATGTGTAGCAATGACAGCCCCCCTGTTTACTGCTTCATTTACAATATCAGCGGTGGCATTATGATGACCTAAGCCTACAATAATACCTGCATCTTTACATTTAGAAATGAATTCCATTGCTCCTTCTGTTTCCGGGGCAATTGTGACCTCGAGGATATTGTTTCCCGAGGCTTTGTTAAGCTCCAGAAATTCATTCCAGTCGGGTTTGCGAATATATCTCAGGGGATGGGCTCCCCTGAAGCCATCAAGAGGCGAAATAAAAGGTCCTTCGAGATGAAATCCGGCAATAGATCCAAGTAATTCCGGATTATTTTTTTCTCTGCCAAGTATGGTGAAATTCTTTTTAAGGACGTCATTGCTGCTCGTGGTAAGTGTTGGAAGATAAGTAGTTACACCATCTTTCCAGAGAGCTTCTGTAGCTTTCTTTACACCCTCTGATGTTAATTCTCCTCCAAGGAAAGTAAAAGATACACCCGCATATCCATTTACCTGGTTATCGATCATTCCAGGTGCAACAAAGTAATTCTGCGTTCCCTTGGGCATCTTGCTTACTCTTTTTATACCAACAATTTTCCCATCTTTAATTGTGATTGTTACCGGCTTTTTATCAGTATATAATAAACCGGAAATTGTTTGCTGGGAGAAGGATTTTGCTGAATAAAGCAGAAACATAGATATCAGGAATATCATGCTATAAAAGATTTTTTGTCTTTTACTTAACGTCTGTATTATCTTTTTACTATTCATTATTAATCTTCAATTTAATCAGATGTATAGGTAAGCCACCGTATTGCATAATATTCACATTCCCCTTCGCCAATGTTGCGAATTCCATGATCATCATCATTTGTCAGAAATATTACCGATCCGGGGCCGCACTGATATGGTTTGCCATTGATAGATTCTTCTACTTTCCCGAATCTCACAAGGATAATCTCTTCATCAGGATGCGTATGTGAATTATGACTCGGCAGCCCATCTTTAAGAGTAGTTGTATGCATTTCAAGCTCTTTAAGCATTGATGTCGGCTGTCTCATTATATCGCGTCTGCCTCCGTTGGCATTTGGTTTGAATTCGATGTCGCGCCATTCTTTTATGACCGGTTCAACCTTTTTGATGGTTTGAGGCATTGCTTCTGTCTGCCTTGGCCTAAACTGAAATGAGTAGTAAGTCAGATCGTTTTTAGCACCGTTCTGTATTTTTATTTCATCGCCCTGTGAGGCGACAACTACGCTCCCTTCATTAAGTCTTTCGGATTTATCATTTACTGATATGACTGCCATACCTTCTTTGATAATAAGAAGCTCATCAGTACCGTTCTTTACCCTGTATTTGCTAAAGCCATAGCCACCGGCTAATGTAACAGCTTTTATTTCAAACATTTTCAGAGATCTGGTCGGTCCTTTTAATATTTGTTTGTTATTCTTTCCCTGAAGTTTTTCCCATTCATATACACCGGAATTAATTAATTGGGCGACAGAGTCCGTGGTGCACATCATTAAAACTGATAAAAATATAAAATGGAGCTGCTTCATAATAAACCAGATTAGTTTCAAAGAAGGCGATGAAATAAAGAATAAAAATAAATAATTTTCTAATGATCTGTCAGAACATAGGCCCAACCTGCATTTTTGCCATGTTTCCACAGGTTTTCAGGTTCAGATGTCTTTTTTGCAAAATCTGTTCCATATACCGAATCAATAAAAGGTAACATCCAGACATCATCTCCGGTTGCAGCCCAATTACTTCCCGGTTCGTTGTATTTTGTCTTCCAGTCAGTTTCCAGAATTTTAACAGCCCGTAAAATGGCTTTATCCCCTATTTCCCATATCGACAACTCCGGATCATATCTTTCCAGAATTCTTGCACCTGAAATAATCCCCTGTAATGCTTCCCAGTGGTATGATGTAACTGCTTTCGGCGGAGGATTGCTGAAGGATCCGTTTCGTCGCATATCATCAGGCATGATTCCATCAATATTAATACCTTCTTTAACTGACCCTGCAGGATTTATTAACCGCAGGTTTTCCGGATCTGCATGCCATGAAATATCACTGCCGTAAGTTGCTCCCGGATTTGGTCCTGTAACCATCTGAACCCAATAGTTCCTTATTTTTTGGAGTTTAGTCCTGTCTCCAAGATATGCATAAACTGCACACAGGGTGCCAAATGCCTGTGTTCCCCAGTTATTTGCTCTCCTGTAAAAAACTTCCTCAATAGTATTATTATGATTTCCCGGATCTCTGTAAACTTCAACCATGTTCCTGAACCACTCTTCGATCTGCCGGTTATGATATCCGATGAGATCAGCTGCCAGAGCATACGCTCCTGTATTCCGGCACCAGGTTAAAATACCATTAGAGTCAAATCCCGGATTACCTTTTGAAACATTGTACTCGAGAGCAGAAATAACTTTTTCTCTGTACAAATTATTACCTGTTCGGTTGTAAACAATGGCAGCAGCCAGGCAATTTACGTCGTCGTTACTGTTATTATTATTTATAACCGGTTTTGAAAAATCATTATTTGCAGCTTCAAAAACGGCTTCCCATGCCGGATCAGCAACAGGGTTTTTCTTTAACTCGGCTTCAGAACTCCACAAGCCGGTCTGGGCATCAGCAGATGTTGATATAATCCCGACAGACATTGATAATAATACTGCTTTAAAGATCTTTATTGTCATAAAAAGAATTTTAAATATTTCAGAAAAGTTAAGAAAAACCTTAATTCATAGTTTTTAAATTCAGGAAACATAGTCTACTGTCTTAATTATCAATTAAATTCCGGAAAGTCGAGTATGTGTCAATCAGGCTTTTGACATAAAAATGTTTATTGAATTCCTTTTCAGGTAATTCTGACGAAAGAACATAAACTGTTTTTCTTTCTCCCGGGATCAAGTGAAAGAAATTGTCAGAGAACTTTGTATAGCTGTGTTCTAGCCCAAGTTCGACATAAGCAGCAAAGCGATCTGCACTCAGGACTATTTTCTTTCTGCCATTCTCAGATGCGATTGTGTATTTAATTCTGGGATCCTCCAGTCTCCAGTATTTTGGTGAAACAAAAAAGATTACGTTTGACGAAAGCAGACTGTCACCCTGAATTAATTTTAATGAAAGAAAAAGTCTCTCCCTGTTCCTGTAGCTTTCCTTTCTGTAAGTAGATAATTCAGGATTCTCTCTGATAAATTCTGAGAGATCCAGCTTAGAAAGGATAACACTTTTGAAAGGAGGGATCACGACATTCACAGATCCTGTTTTCCTGTCTTTTCCATCAAATCCGGAAAGGATCCATTCCAGCTTGCATGCTTTTTCATTTAACAGATCGCTTGACCCATAAACGATGACAGAATCATCTTTAACGACTCCACTTACAAGGATCGGGTTGAAGAATCTTTTTGCCATATAATGAAGTGCTTTCCATCTTCCGAAATAATCGATACTGCTCGATGAAATTACAGGCCAGTTATCATCCAGCTGCCAGTAGAGGGCACCTGTTGATTTCGGGAAGTTACGGCGAAGCGCCTCGCACCCCATTTTCATACCTTCACCCTGTAATAATTGTGAGACTGTAATCCAGTTATACATTCCGGCTGGCAGATGAAACATTTCTGCCATATTAGTTGCGATGCGTACATTTCCCTGGTTCTGATTTGGTTTCCTGCCAACAAGATTATGATGATCCAAGATTGCTGACGGGAAAAAACGGTCTTCGGGAGCAGTAAATGCACGTACCGTTTCGGGGTGTGGTAGGGAGAGGTATCCGAA